>JALOSQ010000166.1 GCA_025458335.1 Ideonella sp. | reverse complement strand
CACTTGCGCAGCACGGGGGGCGCCTCGCCGCTGCCTTACCTGAAGCTGCTCGAGATCTACCGTCGGCGCGGCGACCGCGAGGCCTACGAACGCATTCGGGACCGCTTCAACCGGCGCTTCAGTGCCTATGCGCCGGAGTGGGGCAGCGACCTCCAGCAGGGGCGCTCGCTCGAGGACTACCCGGAGCGACTTGTCGCCCTGCAGGCCATGTGGGCGCAGCCAGCCCAGGCCATGGAGTCGCTCGAGGTGTCGTTGCTGCGTCAGGAGCAGGGCGGCGAGGCATTCGACTTGCCGGCCTATCGCGAGATCCTCTTTCTTTACGCCATCGCGCGCGACCTGGCGGAGCACGATCTTCCCGAAACGGTCGACCTGCTGCTGCCGATCGGTGACGACGGCACGGCCGGCTCCCGAAGCGGTGCCGCGCTGGGGCGTCCGGGCCGTGGGGCGCCCGCGCCGACGCCCGCGCCCGACTTCGAGCGCAGCGAGCGCTACGACGTGGATTTCCAGTTCGGCTCTGGTGCGAGCTTCACCGGCGAACGACACGCTGCCTCGCCCCGCGCAGCGTGTTTCCTGGCATCAGCGCGGGGTCAAGTCGTGCAGGCGTTCCAGCGCAGCGTCGAGCGTCTCGTCGCGCTTGGCGTAGCAGAAGCGGACGATGCGCTGCTCGAATGGCTCCGGGTAGAAGGCCGACAACGGGATCGCGGCGACGCCGAGCTTCGAGGTCAGGCGGCGGCACAACGCCTCCTCCGTCTCGTCGGATACGGCCGAATAGTCGACGCACTGGAAGTAGCTGCCCTCGCTGGGGAGCAGGCGAAGTCCCGTGCCCGCCAGGCCGGCGCGGAAGCGATCACGCTTGCGCTGGTAGAACGCCGGCAGGTCGAGATAGGGGCGCGGGTCGGCCATGTAGGCGGCCAGGCCGTGCTGCATCGGCGTGTTCACCGTGAACACGTTGAACTGGTGCACCTTTCGGAACTCGGCCATCAGGGCAGCGGGGGCTGCGACGTACCCCACCTTCCACCCGGTGACGTGATAGGTCTTGCCGAAGCTTGAGACGATCACGCCGCGCTCGGCGAGGGCCGGATGGCGGGCGATGCTCTCGTGCCGCTCACCGTCGTAGACCATGTGCTCGTACACCTCGTCGGAGATCACGAGCACTCGCGTCGGTGCCAGGAGGGCCGCCAGGCGCTGCATGTCGGACTCGCGCCACACGGTGGCGCTCGGGTTGTGGGGCGTGTTGACGACGATCGCCCGCGTGCGGGGCGTCAGGGCCGCGGCGATCCGGTCGAAGTCGGGCCGGAAAGTCCCGGGCGTCAGCGGGACGTGTACCGGCGTGGCGCCGGCCAGCACGACATTCGGGTCATAGCTGTCATAGCACGGGTCGAGCAGGATCACCTCGTCGCCTGGGTGGACCAGGGCCAGGATGGCGGTCAGGATCGCCTGGGTCGCGCCAGCCGTGATCGTGATCTCGGTGCCCGGGTCGTAGCGCCGCCCGTAGAGTGCCTCGACCTTGGCGGCCACGGCTTCGCGCAAAACCGGCACGCCGGCCATCGGCGGGTACTGGTTCAGGCCGGCGCGCATGGCGGCGACGACCGCGTCGACCACGCGCGGATCGCACTCGAAGTCCGGGAAGCCCTGGCCAAGGTTGACGGCGCCGTGTTCCTGCGCGAGTGCCGACATGACCGTGAAGATGGTCGTGCCGACGCGGGGCAGGCGGCTCTGGGGCACCAGGGAAGATCCGAGGGGGCGATTCATGTCGGTCGGGAACGGGTCGGGTGGTGGTGGGAACTCGGCACCGGCGTGCGGCGCGTGGCGGCCGAAGGTGGTGGGCAAAGGCGGCGGGTCAGAGCATCGGGTCGTCGGCGGGCTCGCCGGTGCCGTCCTGCCCGGCCACGGTGTGGGCAATCAGCTCGCGTGACAGTCGGTCGGACAACGACTCGGCGAACGCAAACACGAACTGTCGCAGGTACGCCCCGCGCTTGAATGCCATGCGCGTCACGTTGCGCCCGAACAAGTGGCCGGCGGCCCTCCACACGAGGTCACCGCCGGGCGGCTCGTCGCGCACCGCCGACTCGGAGACGATCCCCACGCCGAGGCCCAGACGCACGTAGGTCTTGATGACGTCGGCGTCGATGGCCTCGAGCACGACCTCGGGCCTCAGGCCCCTGGCTGCAAAGGCGCGGTCGACCCGCGTGCGGCCGCTGAACGAGGGGTGGTACGTCACGAGCGGGTACGTCGCGAGGGCCTCCAGCGTCGGGCGCTCGTCGAGGGCCAACGGGCAACTGGCCGGCATCACGAGCGCGTGCTGCCACTCGTAGCAGGGCAGGGTGGCCAGACCGTCGACCTCGGACAGCACTTCGGTGGCCAGGCCGATGTCGGCCGTCTCGTCGAGCAGCCAGTGCGCGACCTGGGCCGGGGAGCCCTGGTGCAGCCGGATCGAGACCTTCGGGAAGCGACGCCGCAGCAGCGAGATCGGCTCCGGCAGGAAGTAGCGCGCCTGGCCGTGGGTCGTCGCGATCGACAGCGTGCCGGTGTCCTGGCGGGCGTGATCGTCGCCGATCCGCTTGAGGTTCGCGACCTCCCGCAGGATGATCCCGATCGACTGCAGCACCCGCTGACCGGGCTCGGTCACCTTGCGTAAGCGCTTGCCGTGGCGCGCGAAGATGTCGATGCCGAGCTCGTCCTCGAGCTCCAGGATCGCCTTGGAAATGCCCGGCTGCGAGGTGTGCAGCGCCTTTGCCGTCTCCGTCAGGTTCAGGTTCTGGCGGACGGCTTCCTGGACGAAGCGGAACTGGTGCAGGTTCATGGGGCCGTTGCGCCGTGCGCAGGCCTGATTCTCCCACCGCGTCGGGACCGGCCTGCATCGGCCGGCCGTGATGGCAGCATCACGGGCGTCACGCCCGCGCTCAGCGATAGCGCACCAGCCACGCGAACGCCGCCAGCGACGCTGCGAGGTACAGCAGGCTCGGGACGGCCGCCGCGATCCAGGGCTCCCAGTCCCGCAGCTGGCCGAGATGGCCGGCGACGTTGTTGAGCAGCACGAAGCTGATGCCGATCATGATGCCGCCGAACACCTTCAGGCTCACGCCGCCGGCCCGCGCCTGAAGGTAGGCGAAGGGCAGGGCGAGCGCCACCATGACCAGGCAGGCGAGCGGATACAGCGCGCGCTTCCAGAACGCGATCTCGTAGGGCTGTGCGGCCTGCTCGTTGCGTGCCAGGTGGTCGATGTAGCGCCAGAGTTCAACCGTGGACATGGTCTTGAGCGGCATGACCGCCGCGGCGACGACCTCGGCCGTCAGGCCGCTGGACCACTCGAGTTCGTCGAACGGGGTGACCCGCACGCCCACGCGATCGCCGCTGCCGACTGGCCACTGCGTGACGTCGCCGGTCTTCAGGTCCCATCGGCCGGCTTGCGTCACATTCGCCGCCTCGGCGGCGATGCGGCGCACCAGGCGGCCGTCGGCGTCGAACTCGAAGATGCGGACGCGGCGCAACTCGCCGTCGGCCTGCGCGCCGCCGACGTTGACCGAGACGCTGGCCGCAGCGCCGTCGGCGCCTTCGCGGCGCTCCTTGAGCCACGCGCCGCTGCGGCCGAGCCCGAAGCCGCCGTCGAACCGGGCCTGGAGCTCGGTGGCCATGCGCTCGCTGACCGGGGCGACGAAGTCGCCGACGAGCCAGGTGAGGACCGCAAACGCGAGGCCGAGCCGTGCGAGGAGCCCGAGCGCGCGGCCGGGCCCGAGGCCGCCGGTTCGCAGGATGGTGTACTCGGACGACTGGGCCATGCGCGACAGGGCATGGATGGTGCCGATCAGCACCGCGATCGGCGCGAGTTCGTAGAGGTTCCCCGGGGCTTCGAGCAGGCTGGCGAGCACCGCCTGGCTGGTCGAGTAGCCGCGTTGCCCGACACGGCGAAGCTCGTCGACGAAGTCGATGAAGAAGAACAGCGACAGGAAAGCCAGCGCCACGAAGCCGACCGAGGCGAGGATGTCGCCGTACAGCAGCCGCCGGACGGTCCGCACGGACGACCCTCAGCCGGCGCCGGACGGCCGGCCCGGCACGTGCAGGAAGCGGGCACGATCACGGCCCGCAATCAGCAGCAACGCCGTGACCAGCGCCGTGCCATGAACCAGCAGCAGGGCCTCGCCGAGAGCGAACCGGCCCCCGGCCACCCACGCCTGGCTCAGGTTGATGAGGTTGTAGTAGACGACGAACCCGAGCAGCGCGAACAGCAGGTTCCAGTTGCTCGGTCGCCGCGGCGGCGTGGCCGCCAGGCCGATCCCCAGCAGCAGCATGTTCGCCGCGGCCATCACGAGGCCGAGGCGCCAGACGAGTTCACCGTCGCCGCGCGCGCTTGGTTGACGCAACAGGGTGACGGTCGATCGCGCCAGGGGCGGCAGTTCCTGCGTCCGGGCCACGGCGCGGTCGCCCGCCAGCACGCGGTACGACTCGAACTGGGACAGCGTCTTCGAGCCGGTTTCGTGGTCGAGCTCGTTGCGCTGGCCTTTCTCGAGGACGAGGAACCGGTCATCCCCCTGCCATTCGATGCGTCCTGATCCTGCCGAGGTGACGGACTCGCTCACCTCGCTGCGCGTGAGCACGAAGACGTTGCGCCCGGCGGTCGGATCGTGCTCGTCGCGCTCCAGGAAGAACACCCGGCGGCCGTCGGCCGAACTCTGGAACTGGCCCGGTGCGACGCGCGACAGGTCGGACCGCTTCTCGAAGCGGTCGCGCAGTTCGAAGGACTGCTCGTTCACCCAGGGCCAGACGACCAGCGCGAGTCCGGCCACGACGGCCAGCACGGGCCAGGTGGTCGCCACCACCGGCCGCACGAAGCGCGCCAGGCTGATGCCGCTGGCGAACCAGACCACCATCTCGCTGTCGCGGTACATGCGGCCCAGCGTCGTCACCACCGAGATGAACAGCGCCAGGGCCAGCATCGTGGGCAGGTGCCCGAGGGCCGTGTAGCCCAGCAGCAGCACGACGTCCTGCGGCGCGACCCGGCCGCCGGCGGCCTGACCGAGCGTACGGATCAGGAAGATCGTGATCACGATGGTCAGAACGACGACCAGCGTGGCCGCGAAGTTGCGCGAGAGGTCTCGTCGCAGGGTCGAATCGAATAACATGAATCGATCGAGTTTCGACGACGATTATGGACGCCAAGCATCTGGTGGCCCCGCTGGGCACGCTCGCCGGTCTGAAGACCGACGCCCTCGTGCTGTTGATCGCTGGGGATGACTTCGCGCAATCGCTCGACGCGCCGCTGGCCAGGCTGGTGCGTGGGGCCATCGACGCCGGCGACCTGCAGGTCAAGGCCGGGCGGACGCTGGCGCTCATCGCGCCGACCGGTGTGTCGGCCGCCCGCGTCGTCATCGGCGTGGCCGCTTCGGCCGCGCCCAAGGCGTTTCGGGCCGCGTTGGTCGCCGCGCTCAAGCTACTCAAGCCGCTCGGGGCGCGCACGGCGCACGTCGCGCTGGCGGCTGGGCCGCGCAAGGCCGCGCCGCTTGACGCGGCGCACGCCCAGGTCGTCGCGCTGGCTGCCGCCGAGGTGCTCTACCAATACCGGCACACCAAGCCGAGCGCCCCGGCGCCGAGTCGCCTCGAGAAGGTCGTCGTCTGTTGCGAGGCGGCCGAGGCCAAGGCGGTGTCGGCTGGGGTCGCGCGCGGACGTGCCGTCGCGGCGGGCATCACGCTGGCGCGAGAGCAGGCCAACCGGCCGGGCAACCACGCGACACCGCGGCACTTGGCCGATGCGGCCCGGAAGCTCGCCCGCGAACACGGGCTGAAGGTCGAGGTGCTGGATCGCCGCGGAATCGAGAAGCTCGGCATGGGCGCCTTCCTGGCGGTGGCCCAGGGCTCCGAGGAGCCACCCCGCTTCATCGTGATGCGCTACGCCGGGGCAGCGGCGGCCGAACCGCCGGTCGTCATGGTCGGCAAGGGCATCACGTTCGACACCGGCGGCATCTCGATCAAGCCGGCGGCCGAGATGGACGAGATGAAGTTCGACATGAGCGGCGCTGCCAGCGTGCTGGGCACGATGCGCGCCGTCGCCGAACTCAAGCCGCGGATCAACGTCATCGGCGTGATCGGTCGAGATCCTCAACACCGACGCCGAGGGCCGGCTGATCCTGTGCGACGCCCTGACCTACGTCGAGCGATTCAAGCCGGCCGCGGTGGTCGACATCGCCACCCTCACGGGCGCGTGCGTGATCGCGCTGGGCCACCAGCATTCCGGGCTGTTCTGCAGCGACGACGCCTTGGCCGAGCAACTGCTGGCCGCCGGTGACGCTGCCCTCGACACGTGCTGGCGCTTGCCTCTCGACGACGAGTACGCCGAGGCGCTCAAGAGCAATTTCGCGGACATGGGCAACGTGGGCGGACGCGCTGGCGGCGCGATCACCGCGGCGTGCTTCCTGCGCAAGTTCACCGGTCGCTATCCCTGGGCGCACCTGGACATCGCCGGCACCGCCTGGAAGTCCGGCGCCGACAAGGGAGCCACTGGCCGGCCGGTGGGGCTGCTCACCGAGTTCGTGCTTTCGAGGGCGAGCCGCGATGAGGCGGGGCGCTCCTCGGCCGGGCGCCCGACGCGCCGCTCGCGTTGACCGAGACGGGGTCTGGTGCCCGCCGTTACGTTCCACTTCGGGGTCGACGACTGCACGGGCTACACCGTCCGGTTGTTGCGCAAGGCCTACCGTTCGGGCGCGCGCGTCGCGGTGATCGGGCCGGCGGAATCACTCGATCGGGTCGACCAGTTGCTGTGGACC
>JALOSQ010000165.1 GCA_025458335.1 Ideonella sp. | reverse complement strand
GGCGCTGGCGGGCGACTTCACCCCGCTCACCGACCTGCGGGCGAGCGCCGACTACCGCCGGCGGGTCGCACAGAACCTGTTGTGGCGGCTGTGGCTCGAGACCCGTCCCGGTGACCCGCTCGCGCCCGGGCAGGTCCGCGTGTTCGAGACGATGACCCATGTGCCGCTGGTCGCCTGAGCCCTGCGACCCCGCACCGGGCGGCCGGCCGCGTCCCCCACCGGCCGCGGCTGGCCGATGCCAAGGAGTGCCTGCATGAACAAGCCTGTCGAACCGCTGGGGCTCGCCCCGGGCGCGCTGCCGGTCGGCGACGCACGCCTCGACGTCGCCGCCGAGGCCCTCGCCGAGCGCATCGGCGCGCGCGTCGGCATCAGCCGCCCGCACGAATCCGCCCACCTGCACGTGGCCGGCGAAGCGACCTACGTCGACGACATCCCCGAGGTCGCGGGCACGCTGCACGTCGCGCTCGGCCTGTCGCCGGTGGCGCACGGCCGCGTGCGCGCGATGCACCTCGACCGCCTGCGCGCGCTGCCCGGCGTGGTCGCGGTGCTGGCGGCCGCCGACATCCCCGGGGCCAACCGGACCGGCCCGATCCTGCACGACGAGCCGATCCTTGCCGGCGAGCCCGGTGCGACGCTCGAGTACCTGGGCCAACCGGTCTTTGCCGTCGTCGCGACCACCCGCGACCTGGCCCGCCGAGCCGCCGCGCGGGCCCGCGACGTGCTGGACATCGAGCCGCTCGAGCCGGTGCTGACGATCGCCGAGGCCGTGCGTCGAGGCCAGTCGGTGATCCCGCCGATGCACCTGGCCGCGCACGCCGACCGGTCGGCCGCGCAGCCGGACGTGCCATGGGGCGGCGACCCGGAACGCGTGCGCGCCGCGCTCGCGGCCGCGCCGCACCGCTTCACGGGCGAGCTCGACGTGGGCGGCCAGGAGCAGTTCTACCTCGAGGGCCAGATCAGCTACGCCATCCCGCGCGAGGACCGCGGACTGCTGGTGCACTGCTCGACCCAGCACCCCACCGAGATGCAGCACCTGGTGGCGCACGCGCTGAACCTGCACGCGCACCACGTGCAGGTCGAGTGCCGGCGCATGGGTGGCGGCTTCGGCGGCAAGGAAAGCCAGTCGGCCGTCTTCGCGATCGTCGCGGCGGTGGCGGCAAGGCGCCTGAACCGGCCCGTCAAGCTGCGCGTGGACCGCGACGACGACTTCCTCGTCACCGGGCGGCGCCACTGCTTCCACTATCGCTACGACATCGGCCACGACGCCGAGGGGCGCGTGCTGGCCGCCGAGATCACCATGGCCTCGCGCGCCGGGTTCTCGGCCGACCTGTCGGGACCGGTGATGACCCGCGCGCTGTGCCACTTCGACAACGCCTACTGGCTGCCCGAGGTGTCGATGCAGGGCGTCTGCGCCAAGACCAACACGCAGAGCAACACCGCCTTCCGCGGCTTCGGCGGCCCGCAGGGCGCCATCGCGATCGAGGTCATCCTCGACACGATCGCCCGCCGGCTCGGTCGCGACCCGCTCGAGGTGCGTCGGCTCAACTTCTACGGCGGTCCTGCCGGCCCCGACACGCCCGACAACGGCGCGGGCCGCATCACACCGTACGGGCAGGCCGTGGAGGACAACATCATCCGGCCGCTGACCGACCGCCTGGCGCGCGACAGCCGCTACGCCGAGCGGCGCGCCGCGGTGGCGGCGTACAACGCGTCGAGCCCCGTGCTCAAGCGTGGCCTGGCCCTCACGCCGATCAAGTTCGGCATCTCGTTCAACGTGCGGCACTTCAACCAGGCGGGCGCGCTGGTGCACGTCTACAACGACGGCAGCGTGCTGGTGAACCACGGCGGCACCGAGATGGGACAGGGCCTGAACACCAAGGTGGCGCAGGTCGTGGCGCACGAGCTGGGCATCGGCTTCGACCGCGTTCGGGTCAGCGCCACCGACACGGCCAAGGTGCCCAACACGTCGGCCACGGCGGCCTCCACCGGCAGCGACCTGAACGGCAAGGCCGCGCAGGACGCGGCGCGGCAGATCCGCGAGCGCCTCGCCGCCTTCGCGGCGTCGCAGCACGGCGGCACGGCGGCCGAGGTGCGGTTTGCCAACGACGAGGTGCTGGTGCACGGCACGCGGCTGGCCTTCGACGACCTGGTGCTGCAGGCCTACCTGGCCCGCGTGCAGTTGTGGAGCGACGGCTTCTACGCCACGCCCAAGCTGCACTGGGACAAGGCACGGCTGGCCGGCCGGCCGTTCTTCTACTTCGCCTACGGCGCGGCCGTGAGCGAGGTGGTGGTCGACACGCTGACCGGCGAGTGGAAGCTGCTCGCCACGCACGCGCTGCACGACGCCGGCCGCTCGCTCAACCCGGCGGTCGACATCGGCCAGGTCGAAGGCGCCTTCATCCAGGGCATGGGCTGGCTCACCAGCGAGGAGCTGGTCTGGCACCCCAAGACCGGGCTGCTGATGACGCACGCCCCCAGCACCTACAAGATCCCGACCGCCAACGACTGCCCGCCGGTGTTCGACGTGCGCTTGTACGACGGCGAGAACGCCGAGGACTCGATCCACCGCAGCAAGGCGGTCGGCGAACCGCCGCTGCTGCTCCCGTTCTCGGTCTTCCTCGCGATCCGCGACGCGGTCTCGGCCGTGGGCGAACACCGGATCGACCCGCCACTTCGGGCGCCCGCGACCCCCGAGGCGATCCTCGACGCGATCGATGCGGTGCGCGCGGGCCGCACCGCCATCACGCCGCTGCGATGAGCCGCGTGCGCGCCGCGGCGGCGCGCTGGCTCGCCACTGGGCAACCGGCCGTGGTGGTCACCGTGATCGACGCACGCGGTTCGGTGCCGCGCGAGGCGGGCACCCGGATGCTCGTCGGCGTCGACGTGGTGGTCGGCACCATCGGCGGCGGGCACCTCGAGCTCGAGGCGATCGCCCATGCACGGCGGCTGCTCGGCGCGCGCCGCACGACGGCGCCATCGGACGATCCGCAGCGCTCGCGGACCGGGTCGGGACTGGTCGGGGACCGTGGCCTCGAGACGGTTCGCCACTTCCCGCTCGGCCCGGCGCTCGGCCAGTGCTGCGGCGGCACGGTGACGCTCGGGTTCGCACCGCTCGATGCCTCCGAACTGGCGGCCTGGCCCGCGGACGATCGGTTGTTCAGCCTGCAGCTGTACGGCGCAGGCCACGTCGGCCGGGCCCTCGTCGAGGCGCTGCGCCCCCTGCCCATCGACCTGGCCTGGATCGACGAACGGGAGGACGAATTCCCCACCGCGCCGGACCCGCACGACCCGGGCGGTGCCGGCATCCGCCGCGTGGCGGTCGATGCGGTCGAGGCCGAGGTGGCGCAAGCGCGGCCCGGCGACTTCTACCTCGTGCTGACGCACAGCCACGACCTGGACCTGCGCATCACCGAGGCGATCCTGCGCCGCGGGGACTTCGGCTACCTGGGCCTCATCGGCTCGAAGACCAAGCGGGCGCGCTTCGAGCACAGATTCGAGCAGCGCGGCCTCGACCCTTCGGTCGTGGCCCGCATGACCTGCCCGATCGGCGTGCCGGGCATCGCCGGCAAGCAGCCCGAGGTGATTGCCGCTGCCGTCGTCGCGCAGCTGCTGCAGGCGGCGTCCTCGCGCCGCTCCGCCTGATCACCGCGCCCCTGCGATGCCGCGCCGGCGACCGGCGCGGCGCCCGCGGCTCATTGCGGCTCGATCTTCGCGTCGCGGATCGCCTTCTCCCACTTGGCGGTCTCGGCCTTGTTGCGCTGGGCCAGCGCCTCGGGCGTGCCGGGGTCGATCGAGAAGCCGATCGCCTCGAACTTGTCCTGCAGGTCCTTGCTGTTGGCTGCGGCGTTGATGGCCTGGTTCAGCCGGTTCACGATCTCCGGCGGCGTGCCGGCCGGCGCGAAGACCGCGAAGTAGGCGATCAGCTCGTAGTCCTTCAGGCCCAGCGCCTCGTTGACAGTGGGCAGCTCGGGCACTGCGGCGGCGCGCTTCATCGAGGTCACGGCCAGCCCGCGGATCTTGCCGGCCTTGTGCTGCGGCACGGTGACCCCGAAGTCGGCGGTGAACATGTTCACCTGCCCGCCGATCAGGTCGGTCATCGCGTTCGGTCCCGACTTGTAGGGGATCGGGTTCATCTTGATGCCCGCCATGCTCGAGAGCATCTCCGACGACACGTGCTGCGACGTGCTCGCGTAGGCGAAGCTGATCTGGCCCGGCTTGGACTTGGCCAGGTCGACGAACTCCTTGAGGGTCTTGGCCGGCACGTCGTTGTTGACGGCCACCATCAGCGGCACGGAACCGAGGAAGCCGACCGGCGTGAAGGCGGTGTCCTGGTCGTACGGCAGCTTCTTCATCAGGAACTTGAGCGCCGCATTCGTGCTGTTGGTGCCCACCAGGATGGTGTAGCCGTCGGGCGCGGCCTTGGCGACGATGTCGGCGCCCAGCATGCCGCTGGCGCCGGGCTTGTTGTCGATCACGACCTGCTGGCCGAGCGTGGCCGACATCTTCTCGGCAAAGGCGCGGCCGATCTGGTCGGTCGCGCTGCCGGCCGCGAACGGCACGACCGCGCGGATCGGCTTGCTCGGCCAGGCCTGGGCCTGGGCGATCGAAACGGCAGCCAGGCTCGCGCCGAGCGCGGCCAGCCAGCGGACAGCGTGTCTCATCGTGTGGGTCTCCTGTGTGGTTGTGGGGCGAGCCGCGAGTCTAGGCGCGATCCGCCTCAATCGTCCGGGTCCGGCTGGTCCAGGTCCAGGTCGAGGATCGCACCAGCCAGCGTCTTGCCGTGTGCGTCGAGCGCCAGCGACCGGGTCACGCCGCCGCCGAGCGCCGCGTGCATCACGAAGTGCACGGCCGCGAGGCCCGGCAGCCGGTGGCACTCGACCTCGCCATGCACGAGGCCCGCGTAGCAGGCCGCGACCCGCTCGGGCGTCAGCACGCGCTCGAGCACCGGGTAGTGCGCCGGGTCGAGCGCGATCACGCTCAGCGTGGCGCGGTCGCCCTTGTCGCCCGAGCGTGCGATCGCCAGGTCTCGCAGCTTCATGGGACGTGCTCGAGAACCGTGCAGGACGGCGTGACGGCGTCGCGCGGGATGAGGGCCGAGGCGGCCGCGATCACCTCGCGCACCGAGGCCGTCGCCCCGCCCCCGCCGTACGGACCGTTCAGGTACATCGCCTCGACCTCCTGCCCGACCCGCTCGGCCTCGCGGCGGCTCGCACAACGCACCGCCAGGCGCACACGGACTTCGTAGGGTTCGTGGCCTACGCCGTGCCGCGGGCCATGCATGGCGTCCACGCCGATCAGCTCGGCTCGGCGCTCGTTCGACGCCAGGCCCAGCCGCTCGAGCCGCCGCTGCAGCACGGCCAGCGCGAGTTCGCCCCGCGCGCGTGCGCCGGGCCCCGCGTACGAGATCTGGCCCTCCCCGATGAACCCGTCGGCATGGCCGAGCGTGACCTTGAGCGCGGCTGGGCTAGGCTGGCCGCGGCCACCGAATACCTCGACCCGGTCCCGGCCGAGCTCGCGCAATTGCACGCCGCGGAAGTCGGCCGTCACGTCGGGCTGCAGGTAGCGTGCGGGGTCCTCGATCTCGTAGAGCAGCTGCGCGGTGCAGCTCAGCCGGTC
>JALOSQ010000414.1 GCA_025458335.1 Ideonella sp. | reverse complement strand
GTCCGGGGTGACGTTCAGGTCCTCCTGGTCGTCGTTCGAGATCTCGACTGCCGGTTTCACGACGCCGACCATGCTGACGTTGGCCGGCGCCTTCCACACACCGTGCGCGTTGTCGACCATCGTGTAGACGCCGGCCATCGCCGCGGACGGCGGCAGCAGGTTGAGCTGGTCCACGGCCTCTTCGACGAGGCGGGCGTACAGCGGCGACAGCGCGACCAGGCCCTTCTGCAGCAGCTCCTTGTGCGGCAGCAGGTACGCGGCCTTGGACTCGGGCGTCGCGGTGGCGGCGTCGACCTCGTCCTGCGCCTTCTGGATCTCGGCGGAGGTCTTCGTTGGGCTCGCACCGATCTCGGCCTTGATCTTCGCAACCCACTCGTCGTCGCTCCTGGCCATGTCGTCGATCGCCGCGGCGCGCTGTGCGGCCTTCGGGTCGGCGGCGATGGCTGCAGCGTGCAGTCCCAGGTCGGCCTTGAGCAGCGTGGCCAGCGCGGTGAGCGCGGCGGCGTCGCCGAACATCGAGTAGTCGATCTCGCGGGGCTGCACCAACGAGGTGTGCAGCCACGGGTAGTACGCGGCGGCGAAGCTCAGGTGGTTGATGCCCAGGTCGCCGCGGAAGTGGGCGATCGGATCCCAGTTCCACACCGGGTCGCGGCGGTCACGGTCGCCGCCCCAGACGTCGAGGATCGCGACACGGTTCCTCATCGTGCCGCCGCAGTGCGCCAGCACCTGCTGCTGCACCAGGATGCAGGCCGCCTCGGGCAGCAGCACCGCGTCGGGCACCAGCACCATCGTCGGCTCCTGCTCCTTGATCAGCGGCGTGATGCCATCGATCAGCGCGTCGGCACTCACGCCATCGGCGTTGTCGTACGGTCCGACCGAGACGACGTAGCAGGCCGCGCCGCCGTTCTGGTAGAAGTGCCGCATGGCGTGGTACAGCAGGTAGCGCCCGCCGGCCTTTCCGGCGTCGCGGGTGAGCTGGTACTCCCTGCCGTTCCACTTGAATTGGCTGACCTGGGCGCGCGCGTCGGTCGGCTTGGGCGGCGTGGCCGGCGCCGCCTGCGGCGCCGGGAACACGTTGAACACCGGATCGGCCGGGCCGCCGAAGTACTGGATGTACTCGCTCATCGACCCGATGCGCCGGGGCACCATGGTCAGGTCCTGACCGCCGTTGACGGCCTTCTTCGTGTAGCCGATGAACGCCGGCACCGCGGTCGCGACCTCGACGACCGAGCTCGGGAACGCTTCCTTCTCGACACGTCGGCCATCCGGCGCTCCTGGTTGATGAACGACGGCGACGCTCAGCGTCGAACGTAGATCTCCGACACGAGCGCTGGCGGATCGCCGCGCGTGTCGAAGTCGAACTGCACGGCATTCGCCGCCGGCAGGCGCTGGATCAGCACTCGGTCGGACTGGCCGGGATGCTGATCATGCGGGCGCGGTACATCACAGAGGGCACGTAGCGCCCGCCCAGGATGCCCCACAGGCTGCTCAGGTCCGTCAGGCTCAGCGTCTCGAGTTCGAGCTCAGCGTCTCGAGTTCGAGCACGAGGCGATCGATACCGCGATCGAGATCCGGCGAGTTCTGGTGGTCGAACACCGGACGTGCCTGGAAGAACGCCACCGTGCCCGCCACGAGCTTGAGGGCCTCCGGGTACTTCGCGCCGTCGAAGTTGGCCGCGAACATCAGCAGCAGGTTCAGGTTCACGGGCGGCGGCTTGACGCCGACGCGGCTGCCCGACCCTTCGACCCGGCCAGGGCTACCAAAGGCCAGATCGCGTTCGATGTTGACCAGGAACAGGGCCAGCTTGTTCGTGGCCTGCGGCGCGACACCGCCGTCGCTGTCGACCAGGCTCGACAGCACGACCGGATCCTCGGCCATCTGAAGGCTGCGGCGCAGTCCCTCGTTGAGCTGGCGGGCGATCAGGCCCATGGCTGCCGCAATCACCGGCCGGTGCCCCATGAAGACCTGCACCGCGCCGAATCGAACGGCAAGACCATCACGTCGAGACCTCCTCGATCACGAACACGGGTCGACTGGAAGCGACCGCGACCACGATCGGGACCCGACGATTCAGGCCCGCTCGCTGCCGATTCGGGGGGCGAAGAGTATTCCGATCGTTCCGGTCCAGCAAGCGGGCAAGCCGCGGGGCGGCGCGGCCGTTCAGGCCGCCGTCGCCTGCGCCTCCAGCTGGGCCTTCAGCCCCTCGGGCAGCTTGAGCTGACGTGCCAGCTCGTCGAGGTACAGGCGCTCCATCGTCGTCGTCTCGTCGGCGACGAGCAGGCTCGCCAGGTACATCTCGGCCGCCATTTCGGGGCTGGTCGCGGCGCGGGCCACGTCAGCCGGGTCGAGCGACTTGCGGATCTCGGTCTCCAGCCAGCGGCGCAGCGTGGCGTCGCCCTCGAGGCGCTGCAGTTCGGCCTCGAGCAGGCCGCGCTCGCGCTCGTCCAGGTGGCCATCGGACTTGGCCGCGGCGACCATCGCCTTGAGCATGGCCTGGCTGTGCTGCTCGACCTCCGGGGCGGGCAGCAGGTTGACGGTTCGTGGCGCAGCCGCCGGCGGTGCGGCCACGGGC
>JALOSQ010000164.1 GCA_025458335.1 Ideonella sp. | reverse complement strand
GTCGTGGCCCTCGGGCTGGGCATCGGGGCCGTGACGGGGGCACAGGGCATCACGTTCGCGCACGAACTCGGGCACTCCCGTTCGCGCCTGGACCGCTCGATGGCCTGGATGCTGATGGCCAGCGTGAACTACGCGCACTTCATGGTCGAGCACTACCGGGGGCACCATCCGCGCGCGGCCACGATCGGCGATCCGGCCACGGCACGGCGCGGCGAGTCGCTATGGCGATTCCTGCCCCGCACCCTGGGCGGCAGCTGGCGCAGCGCCTGGCAGCTCGAGTCCCAGCGGCTGGCGCAGCGCAGAAGCACCTGGACCCGCAGCCCGCTGCTGTGGGCCTGCGCCGCGCAGGGCGCCTGGCTGTCAGCGCTCGGCGCGGTGTTCGGCCCTTGGGCCCTGCTGTTCTGGGTCGTGCAAAGCGCCTACGCGATCTTTCTGCTCGAGACCATCAACTACGTCGAGCATTACGGGCTGCGGCGCACGACCCACGGCGGTCGGCCCGAGGCGTTCGGGCTGCAGCACGCCTGGAACGCCGACCACTGGCTGACCAACGGCTTGCTCATCAACCTGCAGCGTCACTCCGATCACCACATGCACGCCTGGAAGCCGTTCCCCGAGTTGCAGCCCTTGCCCGGTCCCCAGTTGCCCACCGGTTACGCGGGCTGTCTGTTCCTGGCCGCGGTGCCGCCACTGTGGTTCGGCGTGATGCACCCGCGGCTCGACCGCCTGGGCGCTCGCGCGAGCGACACCGTGCCCGAGGCCGTGCGATGAGCGGGGTCCATTCGAGCCGCGCGGGCCCGTCGCCGGTGCCCACGATGGACGCGAACGGGCTCGCCCATCGTCTGCGGCGCAACCGACTGACCCGGCGCGATGCCCTGTGGCTGTTCGGTGCGGCGGCCGGGGCCAGCGCAGTGTCCGGTTGTGCCCGCTCGCCGGTCTCCGGCGAGCGCATCCTGGTGGGCATGAGCGAGCAGCAGGAGCGCGACGTCGACCGTCAGGTAGCGCCGCACCAGTTCTCCCAGGACATGGGGCCCATCCAGGACGACGCGGTGAACCGCTACGTCGTGGCGCTCGGCGACCGGATGGACGACCAGACGCACCGCCCGGGGATGCCGTACTCGTATCGCGTCCTCAACGCGAACTACGTCAATGCCTACACCTTCCCCGGCGGGGCCATGGGCGTCACCCGCGGCATCATGACCGAGCTGGGCAGCGAGGCCGAGCTGGCCGCGCTGCTCGGTCACGAGATGGGCCACGTCAACGCTCGCCACGCCGCGCAGCGGCAGGGCCAGGCCATGCTCGCGCAGGCCGCGGTGGTCACGGTCGCGGCTGCTTCATCGGATTCGCGCTGGGGGGTGCTCGGCACGATCGCCGCGCAAGTCGGGGCGAGTGCCCTGCTGGCGTCGTACTCCCGGGACAATGAGCGCGAGGCCGACGCCCTCGGGCAGGCTTACATGGTGCGCGCCGGCTATCCGGCCAGCGGCATGACGCAGCTGCACGAGCTCCTGGTGCGCGAGTCGAAGGAGCAACCGTCGCTGCTCGAGACGATGTTCTCCAGCCACCCGATGAGCAGCGAGCGCGTGGCGACCGCGCGGCAGCTGGCCGAGACCCAGTACGCCGATTCGCTGCGGGCCAGCCCCCAGCGAGAGCGCTTCATGGACAGCACGGCGAGCCTGCGCCGCCTCAAGCCCGCGATCGATGCGTGCAAGAACGGCGAGGTGGCGATGGCGCGCAAGCAACTGCCGCAGGCCCAGGCAGCCTTCGGGCAGGCACTCGGGCTCGCGCCGCAGGACTACCCCGCGAACCTGCTGATGGCCCGCGTGCTGCAGGCGCAAGGCCGGCGCGCCGACGCGCTCCGCTACGCGCAGGCCGCTCGCGACGTCTATCCCAAGGAGGCCCAGGCCGCCAAGCTGATCGGGGCGATCCAGCTCGAGAACCGCAACCCGGCCGCTGCCTTCCAGAGCTTCGATGCCTTCGACCGGCTCCTGCCCGGTGATCCGGGGATCCTCTTCCTCAAGGGCGTGAGCCTCGAGGGCATGGGCCAGGACCGGCGGGCGGCGGAGCACTACGCCGCGTTCGTGCGGGCGGGAGGGCAGGGCAAGCCTGCCGAGTACTCGATGTCTCGGCTGAAGGCCTGGGGCTTCATCAAGTAGCGCGCCGCGGGGTGGGTGCCCCGGCGCCCGTCGGCCTTGTGCCGGGCAGATCAGGGGTGTCCACGGATGGGCGGTGTGGCGTCGCTCTCGATGCGGCCGTCGACGAGCTCCACAACGCGGTCGCACCGCGCCGCCAGTCGCGGGTCGTGGGTGACGATCACGAAGGTCGTGCGGCGCTCCTCGTGCATGCGGCGCAGCAGGGCGAACACCTCGTCGGACGAGGCCCGGTCCAGGTTGCCGGTTGGCTCATCGGCCAGTACGAGCGGCGGGTCGTGCGCCAGCGCCCGGGCGATCGCGACGCGCTGCTGCATGCCGCCGGACAGCTCGCCCGGACGCTTGTGCAAGGCAGCCGCCAGGCCGACGGCGGCCAGCAACTCGCGCGCCCGCGTGCGCTCGGCGACTTCGACGCGGCCGTCCCGCATCAGTGCGGGCAGGGTCACGTTCTCCTCGGCGGTGAACGCCGGCAGCAGGTGGTGGAACTGGAACACGAAGCCCAGTGTGCGGCGCCGGCACAACGTCAGGGCCGTGTCGTCGAGCGCCGACACGTCCTCGCCTTGCAGCCGGTAGTGACCGGACGTCAGACGCTCCAGCAGGCCGAGGATGTTCAGCAAGGTGCTCTTGCCTGAACCGGAGGGACCGATCAACGCGACGAACTCGCCGGTGCCGACGGTCAGGTCGAGGCCATGCAGCACCTCGGCTTCGTTGGGGCGGCCGACGTTGTAGCGCTTTCGCACCTGGGCCAACTCGACGAGCGGCGCCGTCATCGCAGGCACCTCGGTTTCACAGCCGGATGGCCTGGGCCGGGTCGAGTGCCGCGGCCCGGCGCGCCGGGGCGATCGCCGCCAGCACGCCGCAGACCGTGGCCAGCAGCGCGACCTGGATCGCGAGCGTCGGGGCCAGCACGATCGGGAACAGTGCCTGGCCGTCCGATCCCTTGACGAAGGTGGCGAATGCCCACACGAGCCCGGCGGCCAGCACCACGCCCAGGGCCGAGCCCACGGCCCCGACGATCGCGCCCTGCAGCAGGAAGATGCGGATCACCTGGCCGCGCGTTGCGCCCATGGCGCGCAGGATGCCGATCTCGCGCTGCTTCTGGACGACCGACACCACCAGCACGCTGGCGATGCCCAGCACGACCACGACGAGCACGACCGCGCGGATCACGCCCGTGCTCACCGACTGCGCATTCAGCGCCGAGACCAGCTGGGCATTGGCCTCCTGCCAGCTCTCGACCTTGACCGGATGGCGGGCCCGGAACGCGTCGGTGATCGCCTGCGCCTGCCAGACATCGTCGACCGTCACGTCGAGCCGGGTGGCGCCGCCGGGCAGGCCGAGCAGGCTCTGCGCAGCGCGCAAGGGCACGAGCACGGTGCGTCGGTTCAGGTCGCGGATGCCGAGGTCGACGAGGGCCGTCACGAGCACCACTTCGGGCACGGAGCCCGTCGAGACGGCGATGCGGTCGCCGACCTGCACGCCCAGGTCCGCCGCCAGCTCGCGCCCGAGGATCGCGTCACCGGGTGCGAGCCGCGCCGTGCCGGCCACGACCTTGTCGCGCAACTGGACGATCCGGTCGTAGCGCTCGAGTTCGACGCCGGCCAACGCGATGGCGCGCGAGGCCTCGCCGCGCTGCGCCAGGGCCGCGCCCGTGACCATCGGCGAGACGGCGGCCACGCCCGGCCACGTTTGCACGGCCGCTTGAAGCGCGCCCCAGTTGGCGATCGACTGCAGGCGCTGCGCGCGCGCCTGCGTGCCACTGAGCGTCGTGGTGCCGTCGGACCGTGCGGCCGCGGGGCGCACCACGTCGTCTGGCGGGTAGACCGTGAGGTGGGCCTGCGCGCCGAGCGTTTCGGCGAGCGTGTTCGCCTGAAGGCCGTTGATCAGCGCCGAGATGTAGGTCACCACCGCCACGCCGGCCGCGACGCCGAAGATGATCAGCGCCGATTGCATGCGTCCCTCCCGGAGGAAGCGCATCGCGACCCGGCGCTCGAATCCGAACAGGCCGCTCACCGCGCAACCCCGGGCACCCGCAGACGGGCTGCGGCGTGACCGCCAGTTTCTCGGCCGTGCGTCATCAGCGCCCCATGGCGCGGGTGATCGCACCGCCTGCACTGCCCGGTTGGCCCGCGCCGGCGCCCGGCGCCAGCAGCTGGTCCAGCGTCATGAGCTCGGGTCGGACCCGGGTGCCCGGCGACAACGGTTCGGTCCCGGCGATGACCACGTCTCCCTCGGCAACGCCGTCGAGCACCTGCGCGACGCGCTCCGTGCGAAGCCCGAGCGTCACGTCGAGGTCGGCGACACGACCGTCCCGCACGACCTGCACCCGGACGCGCCCGGCCGAGCCGGCGGCCCGCAGGGCGCGAAGGGGCACCACCCGTGCGGCTTCGGCGCGGGCGGTCTCCACCTCGATCGAAAGGGTCATGTCCTCGCGCAGGAAGTCGGGCGCCGGTCCGTCCAGATCCAGCTTGACCTCGACCGCGCCGCGCTGCGCGTCGATGCGCGGGGCGATCGAGGCCACCCGTGCGGCGAAGCGGCGACTGGGGTAGGCATCGGCCAGAACGGCGGCGGGCTGCCCCACGCGAAGCTGCTCGAGGAAGCGCTCGTCGACCGGGGCCACGAGCTGGACGGGCGCATCCAGCGCCAGCGACATCAGGGCTCGGCCGGGCTGGACGATCTGGCCCGGTTCGACGGCGCGGCTGAGCACGCGGGCATCGGTGGGGGCCGTGATGCGCGACTGCGCCAGGCGGGCCTCGGCCGCGCTGCGCGCCGAGCGGGCCACGGCCAGCTGGGCCCGCGCCTGGTCGATCTCGCTGCCGTTCTCGGCCACGGCCTGGGCCTGGGCACGGGCGCCAGCCAGCTGCGCCTCGGCCACCGCGACGGCGCGGCGGGCCTCGTCCAGGCGTGCCGGGCTGACGAAACCGGTCGCGATGAGCTCCTCGGTCCGGCGCAGTTCGGCTCGGGCAGCCACCAGCACCGACTCGGCCTGTGCAACGGCCGCGGCTGCCGTCGCACGGCCGGTGGCCTGCAACCCGGCCAGCCGAGCCGCGGCCTGGCGCTCGCCCGCGACGGCCTGGGCCACGGCTGCGCCGAGTTCGGCGGTCTCCAGCTCGAGCAGCACGTCGCCGCGGCGCACCGCAGCCCCTTCGGCCACGGCGACGGACGCCACGCGGCCGGTGATGGTGGCCCCGATGTCCACGCGCGCGGTCGTGGCCACGCGGCCCGAGAACTGCACGGTGCGCACGAGCGGCGCGGAACGGACCTCGACCGCGGGGATGGCCACCGGTCGTGCCTGCCAGACCACCACGGCTGCCCCGACCAACAGGACCAAGGCGGCGGCGATCAACAGGGGACGGGGCTTCAAGCAGGCATCCGGCGCTTGCCGGCGAGGATCCAGGGCAGGGCGCGGAGCTGGCGGAGGGAGCGGGATTCGAACCCGCGGGGGGCTGTTAACCCCCACACGCTTTCCAGGCGTGCGACTTAAACCACTCATCCATCCCTCCGCGGGACGCATGAAGTCTAGCCCAGCGTCTACAGGGCATGGACCTGCAGCGCCTCCAGCGAGACGTACTGCAGCGCCTTTTCGTGTGTGCTCTCGAGCACCACCGGTGGCGCAACGCCGCCGAGCAGTGCCTCGCGCCAGCGGGTAGCGCACAGGCACCAGCGGTCGCCAGGCTTGAGGCCGCGGAAACGGAACTCGGGGCGCGGTGTCACGAGGTCATTGCCGCGCGCCAGGCTGAACTCCAGGAATTCGGCCGTGACCTTGGCGCAGACCACGTGGGTGCCGACGTCGTCCTCGCGCGTGTGGCAGCAGCCGTCGCGGAACCAGCCGGTGAGGGGATCGTAGGAGCAGGGCTTGAGTTCAGTGCCGAGGACGTTCAGGGCCATCGCGATACGACGAGCGGGTGGTCTGGATGGAGTCGGGCGAGCTGGCGCGCCCGCGCGGGCGTTCCGGGGCGTCAGGCCGAGGGAGGCTTGCCCTTGATGAGGGTCATCGCGGAGCCGATCAGCGCACCGACCTCGCTCAAGTTGGAGGGCACGATCAGCGTGTTGTTCTTCTGCGCGAGCTGCGAAAACGCCTCGACGGCCTTCTCGGCGACCTTGAGTTGCACCGCCTGCTCGCCCCCGGGCTGCCGGATCGCGTCGGCGACCTTGCGGATCGCCTCTGCGGTGGCATCGGCCAGGGCCGTGATCGCCGCGGCCTCGCCCTGCGCCATGTTGATCTCGGCCTGCTTCTCGCCTTCGGAGCGAGCGATGAAGGCCTCGCGTTCGCCGGTGGCGATGTTGATCTGTTCCTGCCGCCGGCCTTCGGAGGCGGCGATCAGCGCGCGCTTTTCGCGCTCCGCGGTGATCTGGGCCTGCATGGCCCGCAGGATCTCGGCCGGTGGCGTGAGGTCCTTGATCTCGTAGCGCAGCACCTTGACGCCCCAGTTGAGGGCAGCCTCGTCGAGTGCGCTCACGACCGACGCATTGATCATGTCGCGCTCCTCGAAGGTCTTGTCGAGCTCCATCTTGCCGATGACGCTTCGTAGCGTGGTCTGGGCCAGCTGGGTGATGGCCACGATGTAGTTGGACGAGCCGTAGCTCGCCCGCATCGGGTCGGTCACCTGGAAGTACAGGATGCCGTCGACCTGCAGCTGGGTGTTGTCGCGGGTGATGCAGACCTGGCTGGGCACGTCGAGCGGCACTTCCTTGAGCGAGTGCTTGTAGGCCACGCGCTCGACGAACGGGACGACGAACTTGAGGCCGGGCGTCAGCGTGCGGTCGTACTTGCCGAGTCGCTCGACCACGAAGGCGTTCTGCTGGGGGACGATCTTGATCGCCCGCACGATGAAGATCGCGGCGATGACGACGAGGACGAGGGCGATTTCCATGGCGGTGATTGGCGGTCAGGTCGGGAGCGATGACAGGAGGCGATCGTCGCCGAGGGGGCGACGGCGCCGCGGCGGCGGATCAGGCGTCGGGAGGCTTGGCAGCGGCGGCGGCGCCCGATACGCCACCGGCCGTGGGCGCCGGCGCCAGCACGAGCCGGTTCGCCTCGACGGCGGCGACGCGATGCGTGCCCGCAGCGGCCGGCTCGCCGTCGGCCAGCCGGGCTTGCCAGGCCGCGCCGCGGTACTGCACCGTGGTGGTCCGGTCTGGCGCCCAGGCCTCGACGCGCACGGTCTGCCCGACGTCGAGGAGCGCGTCGCGGTTGCGTTCGACGGGCGCCGAGCGCGGCATGCGGTAGCGCTTGAAGTGCCAGGCGGCGGTCGCACCGCCTCCGACGACGGCTGCTGCCACCAACTGGGCGGTGCCGGACAGGCCTGCATGCGCGGCCAGCGCCGCCGCTGCCAGCCCGAGCGCCATCATCAGCAGGTAGAACGTGCCGGTGGCCAGTTCAACGGCCACCAGGATGCCGGCGGCGATCCACCACAGCGTCGATGCAGACCACTCCATCGCGTCGGTCCTGGTTGATTCAGCGCGCAGTGTAGGCGGCGCGCGCCGTGGGCGTCCTACACTGACCGTGCCCGGCCGTCCCCATCCCCACCGTCAGGAGCCCGCCCCGTGATGCGCTTCCGCTTTCCGATCGTCATCATCGACGAGGACTTCCGCTCCGAGAACGCCTCTGGCCTGGGCATCCGGGCCCTGGCCGACGCGATCGGGAAGGAGGGTTTCGAGGTGCTGGGCGTGACCAGCTTCGGCGACCTGTCGCAGTTCGCCCAGCAGCAAAGCCGCGCCTCGGCCTTCATCCTGTCGATCGACGACGAGGAGTTCACCCCGGGCCCCGAGCTCGACCCGGCGGTGCTCAAGCTGCGCCAGTTCATCCGCGAGATCCGCTTCCGCAACGCCGACATCCCGATCTACCTGTACGGCGAGACGCGCACCAGCCAGCACATCCCGAACGACGTGCTGCGCGAGCTGCACGGCTTCATCCACATGTTCGAGGACACGCCGGAGTTCGTGGCC
>JALOSQ010000163.1 GCA_025458335.1 Ideonella sp. | reverse complement strand
CATCGGCAGGATCGGCGTGTCGGCCAGCGCCTCGGCGCGGAAGGCCAGCGAGGGCACGCGGTGCTCCGGATCCGCGGTGTGCAGCCGCGTGATGTCGACGAGGTCCGCGATCACCGACGAGGCTGTCGGCTCGGCGCCCGCACCCTTGCCGTAGAACAGGCTCGTGCCCACCGCGTCGCCGTGCACGACGATCGCGTTCATCGCGCCCTCGACGTTGGCGATCAGGCGCGAGCTCGGCACCAACGTGGGATGCACGCGCAGCTCGATGCCGCCGGCATCGTGCCGACGGCGGGTGATGCCCAGCAGCTTGATCCGGTAGCCCAGCTGCTCGGCGTAGCGGATGTCGGCGGCCTGCAGGGCGCTGATCCCCTCGACGTGCGCCTTGTCGAACTGCACCGGGATCCCGAAGGCGATCGCGCTCATGATGGTCGCCTTGTGCGCCGCGTCGATACCCTCGATGTCGAAGGTCGGGTCGGCCTCGGCATAGCCCAGCGCCTGGGCCTCCTTGAGCACGACGCCGAAATCCAGTCCCTTGGAGCGCATCTCCGAGAGGATGAAGTTGGTCGTGCCGTTGATGATGCCGGCCAGCCATTCGATGCGGTTGGCGGTCAGCCCCTCGCGCAGCGCCTTGATGATCGGGATGCCGCCGGCGACGGCCGCCTCGAACGCGACGACCACACCCCGCTCGCGCGCCGCCGAGAAGATCTCGCTGCCATGCACGGCCAGCAGCGCCTTGTTGGCGGTGACCACGTGCTTGCCTTCGGCGATGGCCGCCAGCACCAGGCGCCGCGCCTCGCCCGTCCCGCCGATCAGCTCGACCAGGATGTCGATCGACGGATCGCGGACGATGGCCATCGGGTCGGCCACGACCGCCGCACGCTCGCCCACCAGCGCACGCGCGGCGGCCTGGTCGCGCCGGCACACGGCCACCACCTCGATGCCCCGGCCGGCGCGGCGGCGGATCTCGGCCTGGTTGCGCTGCAGGACGGTGAAGACGCCGCCGCCGACCGTGCCCAAGCCGGCGATGCCGACGCGGATCGGGGCGGTCGTCGCATCGCGGCCGGCGGAGGCAGCCGGCACAGCCGGGTCGGGGCGCATCGTGGTGTTCATGTCAGGCCGAGTGTCGCTTGCGGTAGTGGTGGAGGAACCTCGCGATGCGGCCGACCGCCTCGGTCAGGTCGTCGGAGTTCGGCAGGAACACCAGCCGGAAATGGTCGGGCCGCACCCAGTTGAAGCCCGTGCCCTGCACCACCAGCACCTTCTCCTCGGCCAGCAACTCGTAGGCGAACTGCTGGTCGTCGGCGATCGGGTAGAGCTTGGGGTCGAGCCGCGGGAACATGTAGAGCGCCGCCTTGGGCTTGACCACACTCACCCCTGGAATCTGCGTCAGCAGCTGGTAGGCCAGGTCGCGCTGGCGGCACAGTCGGCCGGAGGGGGCGACCAGGTCCTTGATGCTCTGGTAGCCGCCGAGCGCGGTCTGGATCGCGAGCTGGCCGGGCGTGTTGCTGCACAGGCGCATCGAGGCGAGCATGTTCAGCCCCTCGATGTAGTCGCGCGCATGGCGGCGCTCGCCCGAGACGATCATCCAGCCGGCGCGGTAGCCGCACGAGCGGTAGTTCTTCGACAGGCCGTTGAACGTCACGAACAGCACGTCGTCGGCGAGCGACGCGATGCTGGTGTGGGTCTCGCCGTCGTAGAGCGTCTTGTCGTAGATCTCGTCGGCAAAGACGATCAGCTGGTGCTGGCGCGCGATCTCGACCAGCTGCTCGAGCAGCTCGCGCGGGTAGAGCGCGCCGGTCGGGTTGTTCGGGTTGATGACGACGATCGCCTTGGTCTGCGGCGTGATCTTGCGGCGGATGTCGTCGACGTCGGGCAGCCAGCCGGCGCCCTCGTCGCACAGGTAGTGCACCGGCGTGCCACCCGACAGGGCGACCGAGGCCGTCCACAATGGGTAGTCGGGCGCCGGCACCAGCACCTGGTCGCCGTCGTCGAGCAAGGCGTTCATGCTCATCACGATGAGCTCGGAAGCACCGTTGCCCAGGTACACGTCGTCGACCGTCACGCCGCCGGCGAAGCCTTTCTCCTGCGTGTAATGCACCACGGCCTTGCGCGGCGCGAACAGGCCCTTGCTGTCGGTGTAGCCCGCCGAGTGCGGCATGTTGCGGATCATGTCCTGCACGATCTCGTCGGGAGGCTCAAGCCCGAACACGGCGAGGTTGCCGATGTTGAGCTGGATGATCTTGTGGCCCTCCTCCTGCATCTGGCGGGCCTTGTCGAGCACCGGGCCGCGGATGTCGTAGCAGACGTTGGCGAGCTTGCTCGACTTGGCGATGGGCTTCACGGCGGAGGTCTCCATGCGACCGGGTCGCGACAGCGGCGCCGCTGCGCCGCCAAGGGGCCCCGCGCGGCGCCGGCACAGGGCGTCGCCTGGGGGCGAAACCTATAATTCTAGGTCTGGCGTGCCGTCGGTCCCCGACGATCGCCGAACCCGAGACGCGCCGCAAGGAAGCCCCCGCGTGAAGCTGCATGCCGACCCGATGCAAGGCCTCAACGCCATCGCCCGGCACAGCGTCGAGGGCGTGATCGTCAACGGGCTGCCCTGGCGGCGCAACGTGCTCGTGCCCTGGAAAGGCGAGGTGATGCCCTGGGCCGACGGCGGGTTCGACGGGCTCGGCGAGTCCGACTTCGACGCGCTGGCGGCTCTCGGGCCCGAGGTGGTCGTGTTCGGCAGCGGCCCACGCCTGCGTTTCGCGCGGCCGGCCTTGATGCGTGGGCTGATGTCGCGCCGCATCGGCATCGAGACGATGGACACGCCGGCGGCCTGCCGCACCTACAACGTGCTGCTCGCCGAGGGCCGTGCGGTGGTCGCCGCGCTGCTGTTCGCTCCGGGCGCGAGCCGCTGACGGCCTGCATCGTCCCGTTCAGCTTGACACGGCCCCGGGGGGTCTCGCTCATCGGCGCGAGGCCCGGCGGTTCGGCAGGCCGCTTGAAGCCGACGCCATCGGCCCGACATCCGTCGAAGCCTATAATTCGGGTTGGCCCGCTCGAGATCACTGCTCATGACGCCAGCTCTGAACAAACCTCTGCCCGATTTCGAAGCCCAGGCCACCGGCGGCGTCGAGTTCACGCCGCAGGCGTTCGCCGGCAAGATCGTGGTGCTGTACTTCTACCCGAAGGACAACACCCCCGGCTGCACCACCGAGGCGATGCAGTTCCGCGATCGCCACAAGGACTTCGTGAAGGCCGGCGCCGTCGTGTTCGGCGTCTCGCGCGACAACATGGCCTCGCACGACAAGTTCAAGCAGAACCTCGGCCTGCCGTTCGAGCTGATCGCCGACACCGAGGAAAAGCTCTGTCATATGTTCGGCGTGGTCAAGAACAAGATCATGTACGGCAAGAAGGTCAAGGGCATCGAGCGCAGCACGTTCCTGATCGACGGCACCGGCACGCTGCGCGCCGAATGGCGCGGGCTCAAGGTGGCCGGCCACGTCGACGAAGTGCTCAAGGCCGTCAAGGAACTGAAGGCGACCACGGCCGCCGCTGCCTGAGCGTGACGCTGCCCCTGCCGGCGCCCGGACGCGTCGCGCGCGCGTCACCCCTCGCCTTCGAACGAAGCCGCACGGACCGCCGTCCTGCGGCTTCGTCGTTTCTGGCCGTCAGCCGCGCGCCGACCATTCGCCGACCGCGCTAGGACCGCGCCGCCAACCCTCCGATCCGCTCCCCGACCGAGGCTCCATGCCGCTGCCCAAGCCCCCCAGCAAGCCCGCCACGCTGCTCGCCGCGTCGGAATACGAAGCCCAGGCCGCGCCGAGGTCACGCAAGGCCGCCGCGAAGCCGCGCGCCGACATCGACGAGGCCACGCCGCCGGTGATGCAGCTCCTCGACCCGGCCCTCTCACAGCCGCCGGTCGTGCGTGCCGAGCCGCGGTCGCCCGCGGCCGCCAAGGCGCCGCCGGCCCCGGCACGCCCAGCCGCCACGCCCTCGACGGCGAGGAGCCGCAAGGCCGCCGGGCCGGCCAAGCTGTTCGTGCTCGACACCAACGTGCTGATGCACGACCCGATGTCGCTGTTCCGGTTCGAGGAGCACGACGTCTACCTGCCGATGGTGACGCTCGAGGAACTCGACAACCACAAGAAAGGGATGTCCGAGGTGGCGCGCAACGCGCGCCAGGTCAGCCGGGATCTCGACGCCCTGGCGGCCAGCCGCGCGGCCAGCGGCCCGACCGACATGGCCGAGGGCCTGCCGCTGTCCGCCACCGGCCACCGCGAGGCCACCGGCAAGCTGTACTTCCAGACCACGCTGCTCAACGTCAGCCTGCCCGACGGACTGCCGCAGGGCAAGGCCGACAACCAGATCCTGGGCGTCGTGCGGGCACTGCGCGACCAGCATGCGGGCCGCGACGTCGTGCTGGTGTCGAAAGACATCAACATGCGCATCAAGGCCCGGGCGCTGGGCCTTCCGGCCGAGGACTACTTCAACGACAAGACGCTCGAGGACGGCGACCTGCTGTACACGGGCGTGCTGCCGCTGCCGGCCGACTTCTGGGAACGCCACGGCAAGACGATGGAGAGCTGGAGCCAGGGCGGCTCGACCTTCTACCGCATCAGCGGCCCGATGGTGCCGGTGCTGCTGGTCAACCAGTTCGTCTACCTCGAGGCGCCGGGCGCCGCGCCGCTGTACGCCAAGGTCACCGAGATCACCGGCAAGACCGCAGTGCTGCGCACGCTGCGCGACTACACCAGCCAGAAGAACGCCGTGTGGGGCGTGACCGCGCGCAACCGCGAGCAGAACTTCGCGCTCAACCTGCTGATGGACCCGGACTGCGACTTCGTCACGCTGACCGGCACGGCGGGCACCGGCAAGACGCTCATGTCGCTGGCCGCCGGTCTGGCGCAGGTGATGGACGACCGCCGCTACTCCGAGATCATCGTCACCCGGGTGACCGTGCCCGTGGGCGAGGACATCGGCTACCTCCCGGGCAACGAGGAGGAGAAGATGTCGCCGTGGATGGGCGCGCTCGACGACAACCTCGAGGTGCTCGCCAGGGGCGACAACAGCGCTGGCGAGTGGGGCCGTGCCGCCACCAACGATCTCGTGCGCAGCAAGGTCAAGATCAAGAGCATGGCCTTCATGCGCGGACGCACCTTCCTGAACAAGTTCGTGCTGATCGACGAGGCGCAGAACCTCACGCCCAAGCAGATGAAGACACTGGTCACCCGCGCAGGCCCGGGCACCAAGATCGTCTGCCTGGGCAACCTGGCGCAGATCGACACCCCGTACCTGACCGAAGGCAGCTCGGGCCTGACCTACGCCGTCGACCGCTTCAAGGGCTGGCCGCACAGCGGGCACGTCACGCTGGCGCGCGGCGAGCGCTCGCGACTCGCGGATTTCGCGTCCGAGGTCCTCTGACGCCCGGCCGCAGGAGACACGCGATGGACCTGAATTTCACGCCCGATGAACTCGCGTTCCGCGAGGAGATCCGCGGCTGGGTGGCGGCCAACCTGCCGTCCGACATCAGCCACAAGGTGCACAACGCCCTGCGACTGAGCAGGGACGACCTGCAGCGCTGGGCCCGCATCCTGGGCGCCAAGGGGTGGCTCGGCTGGGGCTGGCCGCGCGAGTTCGGCGGCCCGGGCTGGAACGCGGTGCAGAAGCACCTGTTCGAAGAGGAATGCGCGCTGGCCGGCGCGCCGCGCGTGGTGCCGTTCGGACCGGTGATGG
>JALOSQ010000162.1 GCA_025458335.1 Ideonella sp. | reverse complement strand
GAGGCCGTGCTGGCCGGCGCCGCGATGGCCATCGGCATGGCATCCGCCCTGCCGGTGCAGGCACACGACTTCCGCCTCGGGGCACTGCGCCTCGATCATCCGTACGCCACGCCGACGCCCGCGGGCGCGACCACGGGCGCGGCCTACCTGCGCGGCATCCGCAACACCAGCGATCAACCCGACCGCCTGGTCGGGGCACGCACACCGGTGGCCGGGGCGGTGGAGATCCACCGCCACGAGGTGGACGAGCGGCAGGTCATGCGGATGCGCGAGGTCGCGGGCATCGACGTGCCGGCACGCGGCGAGGTGCGCCTGCGCCACGATGGACCGTTCCACCTGATGCTGATCGACCTGAAGGCGCCGCTGAAGGTGGGCGACCGTTTCCCGCTGACGCTGCGCTTCGAAAAAGCCGGCGAACGCGAGGTGACGGTCTGGGTGCAGCAGCCGCGCGCCGCGGCGGCCCCGCACGACCACCGGCACTGAGCACGAGCCCGGGCCCGCACCGCCACCACACGACGAACGCTCGCGACCACCACGCTCCGCCATCGAGCGGTGGTCCGGCGAACCCAACCTCGACCCAACCTCGACGAAAGAAACCCATGAATCCGATGAACCTTCGCATCCGTCCGCAACCCCTGCGCGGCACGCGCCGCCTGATCGCCACCGCGACCCCGATCGCCGCCGCCGCCCTGCTCGCCGCCTGCGGCGGCGGCGGCGACGACGGCCCTCAGGCGGTGGAGATCCGCTTCGCGACGTTTGCCGGGAGCACGGCAGTCGACTGCAGCACCGCGAGCATCGCGAGCCTGGGCAGCACGTCGGCCACCGGCCGCCTGCGCGACGCGCGCTTCTACATCGCCAACGTGTCGCTGGTGCGCAGCGACGGCACCGAAGTGCCGCTCACGCTGCCGGCCAACGACGACTGGAACGCCACCGTCGGCACCGACCGCGTGACCCTCGTCGACCTCGAGAACAACACCGGCGCCTGCGTCGGCACGGCCGCGACCAACCCGTCGGTCAAGGGCACCGTGCCGGCGGGCAACTACGTCGGCGTCAGGATGACGCTGGGCGTGCCGTTCTCGCTGAACCACACCAACCAGGGGGCGGGGCTCGACGTGACGCCCGCGGCGGTGAACAACGCCGTGCACCCGGGCATGGCCTGGGCCTGGGCGAGCGGGCGCAAGTTCGCCAAGATCGAGTTGACCGACGTGCTGGCCACCGAGCCGGCCGGCACGCCGGGCAAGTGGACCGCCCCGGTCTTCAACGTGCACCTGGGCTCGGTGGGCTGCACCGGCGCCAACCCGGCCGCCGGCCAGGTGAGCGGCTGCGCCGCGGCCAACCGGGTCGCGCTGAGCTTTGCCAGCTTCAACCCGGCCACCGACGTGGTGCGCGTCGACGTGCAATCGCTCGTCGCCGGCAACGACGTCACCGCCAACGTCTCCGGGCCGACCGGATGCATGTCGGGGTGGAGCGACTTCGAGTGCAGCAAGGTGTTCGAGGCGCTGCAGGTCGGCTTCGATGGCGCGGCGCCAGCGGGCGCCACGTTCACCGTCGCCAAGGTCGGCGATCCGGCGACCTTCGGCCTGCCGATCAACGGCGGCGCAGCGCAAACGGTGTTCAAGGCAGCCGCTCGATGAGCCACCGGCCGCGTCCCACCTGGTCGCGGTCCGGGTCGTGGTCCCGAGGGTGGTCCGGCGCACGGCTGCGTGCGCGGCCCCGCTCCGGGGCCCGCCCCGGGAGCACCCTCAGGGTCCGCGTCAAGGCGGCTTGGGCCGCGTTCGGCCTTGCACTGCTGGCGGCCTGCGGCGGCGGCGGCTTGAGCGTCGTCGACGCCAGCCGCAGCGCCGGCAGCTACCGCTGGGTGCTGCCCGCGGATTTCCCGATCCCGCGCGTGCCCGACGACAACCCGCTGACCGAAGCCAAGGCCGAGCTCGGCCGTCACCTGTTCTACGACCCGCGCCTGTCGGGCAACGGCACGCAGGCCTGCGCCAGCTGCCACCACCAGGACAAGGCCTTCACCGACGGACGCATCGTGCCGCGCGGCTCGACCGGCGAGGCCCATCCGCGCAACGCCCAGGGGCTGGCCAACGCGGTCTATCACCCGACGCTGACCTGGGCGAACCCGTCGCTGCTGAGCCTGGAGGCACAGCTGCAGGTACCGCTGTTCGGCGACAACCCGGTGGAGATGGGCGTCAACGAGCAAAACCAGGCGACGGTACTCGCCCGCCTGCGCGCCGACCCGCTCTACACCAACCTGTTCGCCGCCGCGTTCCCTGGCGTCGCCGACCCGATCGGCTGGCCGCGGATCACGCAGGCGATCGCGAGTTTCCAGCGCACGCTGATCTCGGCCGACAGCCGCTACGACCGCTACCTGCAGGGGCGCGAGAGCCTCACCGCGCAGGAGCAGCGCGGCTTGCAGCTGTTCTTCGGCGAGAAGGCCGAGTGCTTCCATTGCCACTCGGGCCACAACTTCAACGACCAGGTGGTGCATGCCAGCACGCGGGTGCTGGACCTGCCCTTCCACAACACCGGGCTCTACAACATCGGCAACACAGGCGATTTCCCCGAGCCCAACCAGGGCCTGTTCGAGTTCACGAACAACCCGGCCGACCGCGGCCGGTTCCGCGCGCCGAGCCTGCGCAACGTCGAGGTCACGGCGCCGTACATGCACGACGGCAGCGTGCCCACGCTCGAGGCCGTGCTGGACCACTACGCCGCCGGTGGCCGGCTGATCACCACCGGCCCCTTTGCCGGCGACGGCCGCCTGCACCCGAACAAGAGCGACCTGATCTCGCGCATCGACCTGAATGCGCAGGAGAAGGCCGACCTGGTCGCCTTCCTCAAGACCCTGACCGATGAGAACTTCCTGCGTGACCCGCGCTTCGCGAACCCGTTCGCAGCGCGTTGAACCGCTCGGCGATCGCCCGGCCCGTCGTCGCCAAGGCCTCGCGCGCGCCGCGGCCTGCGTGTTGCTGTCGGCACCGCCGGCCGTGCTCGCGCACGGCGAAGGTGGCGACGTGCTGCCCGCCGAGCCGGGGCTGGCGATGTCGGCCGCAGCCGCGCTGCGCGGGTTGGACGAACGCCGCCCGCTGCCCTCGACCCGGCTCGACGGCGTGCTGCTGAAGGGCGATGCCGGCATGGACCCGGGCGGCGGCCAGGTGGAGCAGGCCACCGTGGCGGCGGCCTGGCGGTGGCACCCGGCCTGGGGCGCCTACGCCGCGGCAGGCACCCATGGCGACGAACCGCTGCGGCTGGAAGCCCTGTGGCTGCAATGGCGCCACGACGGCGACGATCACGATGCATTGCTGACCGCGGGCCGGCAGGGCCTGGCCGCTGGCCCGGTGCTGCTGGCCACCGGGCCCGCCGAGGCCTTCGTGCTGCAACCGCTGGCGCAACGCGCGGCACTCGACCATCCGGATGGCGACGACGGCGTGCAGTTGGGCTGGCGCGGGTCGGCCCTGGGTGCGGACCTGGCGGTGGACGGCGGCCTGTGGCGTGGCCGAGCCTTCCCGGGCGCGCCGCAGGGCGGCCGCGGGGGCCCGGGCACCAGCCTGCACCTGGGACTGGCGGCGCCGGCGTGGAACGCCGACGCGGTGTGGCTGCGCCTGCGTCCCGAGGCGCGCGGTACGAGCACCAGCCCGGCACTCGGCCACAGCCACGGTGTCCCGGCCTGCGATCCGGCCTTCACGGAGGTGATCTGCTTCGGGGGCCGCGTCGACCTGCTCGGCGCGAGCCTGCGCTGGCGCGGCGCCGACAGCCCGCTGCGGTGGCCCCTCACGCTCACCGGGGCCGGCTGGTGGCGCACCGACGACGGCCGTCTCGAGTCGGCCAACGGGCTGGCCGACTACCGCGGACGCACGGCGGGTGGATGGGCAGACGCCGAGTGGGCCTGGCACCCGGCCTGGTCGCTCGGCTGGCGACACGAGCGGCTGCGGGCGCGCCACCACCTGGATGGCCCTGGCGCGACGCTGCTGGCGCTCGAGGCGCGGCTTCAGCACGCCGGCACCGCGCGACGCGACACGGTGCAACTGGCCTGGCAGGCCGCGCCCTGGGCGCGGATCGGCTTGGCCGCCGGCGAGGAAACGATAGCCGGCAGCACCGGGCGCTTCGTGGCGCTGCGGCTGGTGGTGACGACGGCCTGGGCAACAATGAGCGCGCCTTGACCAGCCACGCTCAGGGACCTGCACTCCGGCGCGGCGAGCGACGACCGACGCTCAAGGCGGCTCGGGCGCCCGCTGCCGACGCCGCCGCTTGAGCTGCACGGCGATCGTCCAGGCCACGTGCACCAGCGCCCAGGCGCTGATGCCGCCGACCACCGCGAACACGGCCAGGCCCAGGAAGAGCGGCTTGCCGATCGCCTTGACCTGCTCGAACCAGTCGCCGGACGCGGCTTGCGAACCCGCGCCCTCGGCGCCGTGGGTCAGGAGCTCGGCGGCGTCCGGGTTCGCCTCGCGGCCGAGGATCCAGCTGCCGGTCTGGTAGGCCAGCACGCCGATCGGCGCATAGGTGAACGGGTTCGACACCAGGGTCGAGAACGCCGCGACCGGCAGGTTGGCGCGCAGCAGCAGCGCGAACACCGCGGCGCCGGCGATCTGCGCCACCGGGATGAGGAATCCGAAGAACACGCCGATGCCCGCGCCGACGGCGACCCGCCGCCGGTTGAGCTGCCACAGCCACGGCCGGCGCAGCAGCGGGCCCATCCAGCGCAGCCCCGGCCGGCTGCGAACGACTTCCTCACTCGGGAGCTTTCGCCGCAGCCAGTCACGCATGCGAGCATCATGCCAGCCCGCCTGCGACACGCCCGAGACTTCTGACCGATGAGCGAGGCCGCCACGCCGCCCTCCCGCCGCCAGCGCGCGCTCGGCGCCTTGGCCAGCGTCGCGGCCGCGGCGCTCGCGGCCGCGCTGGCGCCGCCCGAGTTGCGTGCCGCGCTGGCCCTGTTCGCAGCGGTCGGCGGGCTGTGGCTCACCCAGGCGCTGCCGCTGCCGGTCACCGCGCTGCTGGTGCCGCTGGTGGCGGTGCCCTCGGGCCTGGCCACGCCGGGCGCCGCGCTCGCGCCGTTCGCACACCCGGTGATCTTCCTGTTCCTCGGCGGCCTGGCACTCGCCGCGGCGCTGCAGCGACAGGGGCTGGACCGTGCCCTCGCACATCAGGTGCGGCGCTGGACCGGCGGGCACCGGCTGGGCGGTGTGATCGCGCTGGCGGGCCTCACCGCGTTGCTCTCGATGTGGATGAGCAACACCGCGACCGCCGCGATGGTGCTGCCGCTGGCGCTCGGCCTGCTCGACGATGCGCCACCCGGCGAACCGCCCGCAGGCCCGCGCGAGCGGCAGTTCGTGCTGCTCGCGCTCGCCTACAGCGCCAGCCTGGGCGGCATGGCCACGCTGGTGGGCAGCCCGCCCAACGCGATCGCCGCGGCACAGGCCGGCATCGGCTTCACCGAGTGGCTGGCCTACGGGCTGCCGGCAGCACTGCTGCTGTGGCCGGCGATGCTCGCGCTGCTCTGGTGGTGCATGGGGCCGGACCTGCGCGGCCGCACCGCCGTGGCGCCGGCCGCTCCGTTCGAGTGGACGCGTGAGCGGCGCATCACGGTGGCCATCTTCGCGCTCACCGTGGCGGGCTGGATCGGGGGCACGGCCGACATCGACACGCTGGTGGCCCTGGCCGCGGTCGTTGCGCTGGTGGCCACGGGCGTTCTCGGCTGGCCCGACCTGGAACGCGGCACCCCCTGGGGCGTGCTGCTGCTGTTCGGCGGCGGCCTGTCACTGTCGGCGCTGATGCAGGACAGCGGCGCCAGTCGCTTCCTCGCCGAGTCGGTGCTGGCCGCGGTGGACGGCGCCCCGGCGTGGCTCGTCGTCCTCGGCGTCGTCGCGTTCGTCGTCTTCCTGACCGAGCTCGTGAGCAACACCGCGAGCGCGGCCTTGCTGCTGCCGGTGTTCCTGCCGCTGGCGGCCACGCTGGGCCTGGACGGCGCCGGCGCCGCCGCGGTGATCGCCCTGGCGGCGTCGTGCGCGTTCATGCTGCCGGTGGCCACACCGCCCAACGCGCTGGTGTTCGCGACCGGGCAGGTGCCGGCCGCGACGATGCGCCAGTGCGGCCTGTGGCTGAACTTCATCGCCATCGCCGTGCTGGCGGTGCTGGCCGCGTGGGTATGGGCGTGAACCTGGAGGTGATCGCCGGCGGGATCGGCGGGCTCGGCCTGTTCCTGCTGGGCATGACGATGATGACCGACGGCCTGCGCGTGGCCGCGGGACCGACGCTCGAGCGCATCCTCGGCGCGGCGACACGCACGCGCTGGCACGGGCTCGGCTCGGGCGTGCTGGTGACGGCGGTGGTGCAGTCGTCCACCGCCGTGACGGTGGCCACCATCGGCTTCGTCAACGCCGGGCTGCTCACGCTCGCACCGGCGCTGTGGGTGCTGTTCGGCGCGAACGTCGGCACCACGATGACCGGCTGGATCGTGGCGCTGGTCGGGCTCAAGTTCAAGATCGAGACCCTGGCGCTGCCGCTGATCGGGGTGGGCGTGCTGCTGCGCCTGAGCGGCGGGGGCACGCGCCGGCGATGCTGCAGGGTGTGTTCGGCGGGCTGTCGGGCCAGTGGCGCATCCCCGAGGGCCAAGGGGCGCTGTCCGTGCTGCTGCAGGTCGGCGCGGGCGTGGCGATGACGCTGGTGACGCAGTCGTCGAGCGCGGCGATGGCCATCACGCTGACAGCCGCGCAGGGCGGGCTGATCGGCACCTCGTCAGCCGCAGCGGTGGTGATCGGCGCCAACGTCGGCACCACCGCCACCGCATTGCTGGCGACCATCGGCGCCACACCCAATGCGCGCCGTGCCGCGTGGGCGCACGTGGCCTTCAACGTCATCACGGCGGCGGTGGCCCTGGCGCTGCTGCCGTGGCTGGTCGACGCGATCGGCGATCTGCGCGGGGCGCTCGAGCTGCCGCCCGACCCGGCGACGCAGCTCGCGCTGTTCCACACGGTGTTCAACCTGCTCGGCGTGCTGCTGATGTGGCCGCTGGCCAACCCGCTCGCGCGCTGGCTGGGCCGGCGCTTCCGCGCGGCCGAGGAGGACGCCGCACGGCCGCAGCACCTGGACGACACGGTGCTCGCCGTGCCCACGCTTGCGCTGGACGCGCTCGAGCGCGAGATCGGCCGCCTGGGCGGATTCGCCCGCACCACGCTGGCCGCTGCGCTCGACGGCGCGCCGGCCGCCGACGTGGCACGCCACCGCGCTGTCGTGGTGCAGCTCGACGCAGTGGTCGAACGATTCGCCGAGCGCTTGACCCGCAGCGCGATGCAGCCCGGCAGCGCCCAGCGCATCGCCCGAGCGCTGCGCGTCGAGCGTTACCACGAGACCTGCGCCGAAGCGGCCGAGCAGGCGGGGCGGCTGCGGGCGAGGCCCGACGCGGCGCCTGCGGCCGATGCCGCGTTCGGCGAGCAGGCCCGCGCGCTGCTCGCCGCGTGCGCGGCCGAGCCCGGGGCGGACCCGGCGCACCTTGACACGGCCCTCACGGAGCTCGAGACGCGCTACCAGTCGCTGAAGGCCGCGCTGCTGGACGCCGGCGCCAGCGGCCAGGTGTCGATGGGCGAGATGGAGGCGGCGCTGCGGCGGGCAAGCGCGCTGCGGCGGGCGCTCGAGCAGGCCGCGAAGGGCGCGCGACTGGCCGGCACGATGCGCCATGCCAGCCGCACCGCTTGATCGTCGCGCCGTGCGGCACGTCGGGCCGCGGCGCGACGGGAACCCGCGTCAGGCCTTCTTGGCGTAGGCGGTGCACCAGCCCTTGCCGGCCACCTGCTTGCCCGGGAACAGCGCGCACGGCGCGCTCGCGTCGCTCGCCTTGCCCTGGTAGAGCGCACAGCTGCTGCACGCCTGGCCGGCCTTGTACTGTTTGTACTTGGCGCCGTCGACCTTCGCGGCATCGGCCGCGTAGCCCAGGGCGGCGGCCTGAGGACTGGCCGGGTCGACCAGCGCCGCCTGCGCCTGGGCCGCGAGGCCCAGCCCGAGGCTGGCGACGGGAACGAGTTGGATGAACTGGCGGCGGGTGGTCATCGGAGGTCCTTTCATGCCGACCGGCCGGTCGGCTGCAAACTCGCATGGCCCGGTGCGAACGCATTGGCGGGCGACCGGGGTGCCGCAAGCGGCGCGATCATGGCGAACGGCTGTTCGAGCTTCGGCATGGCCGGCAGGGCGATCGGGGCGAGCCCGACACCTGCGCATCACATGATAATGGAATGCACATCCAAGCACCATGGAACAGAAGACCGCCCGCCTCACCGTGCTCGTCGACCCGGCGAAGAAGGCCGCCTTCGAGCAGTGGTGCGCCCAGCACGACACCACCCCCTCGCAGGTCGTGCGGCAGCTCATCCGTGAGCACCTGAGGCGCCACGGCGTGACCTGGCAGCCCTCGGGTGAGGTACCGGCGGAGGAGAACCCGCCCGCACCGTGAGTGGCGCCCCGAGAGGCCGGTGACACGAGCCGATCCGACCCCGCCACCATCGTCATCGCAGCCCCCATCGCCGCGCACCGCGCGCCCCGACAATGCGTGCATGGTCCCGATCGGCCGCGTCGCCGCCCAGTGGAAGTACCCGGTCAAGTCGCTGCGCGGCCAGGCGGTGGAACGGCTGCACTGGGACTGGCGCGGCGTGGTCGGCGACCGGCTGCATGCCGTGCGCACGGCCGACGACAGGCTCGGCAGCGGCAAGACGACCCAGCGGTTCCGACGCCTCGCCGGGCTGCTGGACTTCGCCGCCGAGGCGCTGGCCGACGAGCCGCCAGCGGTCACCGGGCCCGACGGCCGGGTGCTGCTGATCCCGCGCTCGATCAGGCGCTGTCGACGGCGCTGGGCCAACCCGTGCGCCTGACTCGCGAAGCCGAGGTCTCCCACTTCGACGCCGCCCCCGTCCACATCGTGACCACCACGTCGATGGCCTGGCTGCAGGAGTGCCTGCCGGACGCCGATGTCGACGCACGACGCTTCCGCCCGAACCTCGTGATCGCGACCGACGCGCCTGCGTTTGCCGAGCACGCGTGGACCGGGCGTACGCTGGCGATCGGCAACACCGTGCGACTGGCGGTCCTCGAGCGCTGCGAACGCTGTGTGATGGTGACCTTGCCGCAGGACGACCTTGCCGCCGAGCCGCGCCTGTTGCGCCTGCTGGGCGAGGAGCGCGACGCGGAGTTCGGCGTGTACGCGCGGGTCGTGGCGCCGGGCGAGACGCGCCGTGGGGATCCGGTGAGCCTCGTGCCCCTTTGAGCAACGGGAGGACCGGCATC
>JALOSQ010000161.1 GCA_025458335.1 Ideonella sp. | reverse complement strand
CTGCACGAGACCGGCGCCGAGCGCCTGCACGAGACCGACCTGTTCGCGCGCGAGTACCTGCTCGAGCGCCCGCTGATGCAGGCGATCGCCGGCGACGAGCCCTGCGTGCTGCTGATCGACGAGGTCGACCGTGCCGACGAGGCGTTCGAGGCCTTCCTGCTCGAGGTGCTCGCCGACTACCAGATCACGGTGCCCGAGCTCGGCACGGTGCGCGCCCGCCACGTCCCGCGCGTCGTGCTGACGAGCAACGGCACGCGCGAGCTGTCCGACGCGCTGCGCAGGCGTTGCCTCTACCACTGGCTCGACTACCCGACGCTCGCGCGCGAGGTCGCGATCGTGCGCGCCACGCTGCCCGAGGCCGAGGGTGCGCTGGTCGAGCAGGCGGTGAGCTTCGTGCAGCGCCTGCGCCGCGAGGACCTGGGCAAGACGCCCGGGGTCGCCGAGACGCTCGACTGGGTGCGCGCGCTGCACCGGCTGTCCTTTGCCGCCCTGCCCGATGACCCGGCGGTGCTGGCGATCACGCTCGGCTGCCTGCTCAAGACGCGGGACGACCGGTTCCAGGTCGGCCCCGACCGCGTGCGCCAGCTGGTCGAGGGGCGGCGCACGGTGGGCGTGGCCGAGAACGACGGCGCGGCGCAAGACCGGGCGGGCCGCAGCGCGGCCCATGCCCACGACGCCGCGGCCTGACGGACCGGCGCGGCTGGCCGCCCGGACGCGCGCCATGAGCGCCTCTTCATCAGCGGCCCCTTCATGAACCGCTCTTGCGCCGCCCCTGCCACCCCCCGGGCCGAGCCGTTGGAGGCCATCGCCGGGTTCGCCGCGCTGCTGCGCGACCACGGCCTCGCGGTCGGCGTGGCCGAGCAGCAGGCGATGGTGCGGGCCGCGCTCGCCCTGCCGATCGAACGTGCGGCGCACTTGAACGACGCCTGGCGCTCGATCGCCTGTCACGACGCCGCGGACTGGCGACGGTGGCGCGACCTGTTCGATCGCTACTGGCATCCGCAACGCCTTCGCGGCAGCACCCGCGTCAGCGGCCAGACGCGTCCGGCGCGCGACCTGCGCCAGGTGGTGGCCGAGCTGCAACGGTCGCTCGCCGACCCGACCGGCGCGGGCCGGCGGCCCGACGCCCCGGCGCCGATGGACAGCGCGATCGACTCTGGCGCCGACCAGGCCGTGCGCGCCCAGGACGACCCTGGCGCCCCGCGCGCGGCCGGCGGCGCCACGCGCACCGAGGCGCTGCACGACCGGCGACTGTCGGAGTGGCTGCCGCAGGACCTCGCCGAGCTCGAACGGCTGGCCGAGCGCGTGGCTGCGGCGCTGCGGCGACGCCTCACCCGGCGCTGGCGCAGCGACCCCGCGGGGCGCCGGCTCGACCTGCGCCGCACGCTGCGCGCCAGCTTGCGCACCGGCGGGCTGCCGGTCGAGCCGGTGTGGCGCCGCCCGCGGCGCGAGCCCCCACGGCTGCACATCCTCGTCGACGTGAGCCGCTCGATGGAGACGCATGCGCAGTTGTTCCTGCGCATCGCGCGTGCCTTCGTGACGGCCTCGACCGGCACGCGTACCCGGGTGTTCGTGTTCCACACCCGCCTGGCCGAGGTCACGCCGTTGCTGCAGCGCGACTCACCAGCGGTCCAGGAGAAAGTCAACGCCGTGACCGCCGGCTTCGGTGGCGGCACGCGCATCGCCACGAGCCTCGAGGACTTCGTCGGCGTGCATGCCGGCCGCCAGCTGCACCGGGGCGCGCGGGTGTGGGTGCTGTCGGACGGCTACGACGCCGACCCGCCCGAGCGCCTGGCCGAGGCGGTACGACACCTGGCGGCGCGCGGGGCCCGGCTGGCCTGGTGGCACCCCGGCGACCGGCCGCCGGCCTCGCGTGCGGTCGAGCAGCTGTGTGCGGACCCGGCTGCGCGCGCCGCGCTCGACGGTTTCATCCGCCTGCAGACGCTGGGCGACCTCGCCGCGGCGGCACCGCGCCTGCGGGGACGACCACCCGCGGCGACCCTCGCGCCGGCCCGCGCCGCGGCCGTTCCCGACGGCGTGACCGGAGTGCCTTCGGACGTTCCGGCCTCGAGCCCGGCCCACTGACCCCACCCTCCCAGGAGTGCCCGATGAACCCCGACGACGTGGCCACCGACCCCCACCCGCCGGCCGACCCCGGCGTCGCGCCGACCGCCGACGCGATCGCCAGCGTTCTCGACGAGGCCGCGGCCCGGCGGGCGCGCGGCGAGCCTTTCGCGCTGGTCAGCGTCGTGCGCGCGGTCGCCCCGACCTCGGCGCGGCCCGGAGACAAGGCCGTCGTCACCACCGAGGGCATCGTGCGCGGCTGGATCGGGGGCGGATGCGCACAGCCGGCCGTGCTGCGCACGGTGCGCGAGGCATTGGCCGACGGCCGCGCGCGCCTGATCCGCATCGCGCCGACCGACCGCACCGAGGTGCGCGATGTCGCGGAGGCGCTGGGCGAGGTGCTCGAGTTCGGCATGAGCTGCCACTCGGGCGGCACGCTGGAGCTGTTCGTCGACCCGGTGGTCCCCGCCGCGCGCCTCGTGGTGGTGGGCGACGCCCCGGTCGCGCAGGCGCTGGCGAAGCTGGCGCCGCAGGTCGGCTTCGAGGTGCGTGCCGAAAGTGCGTGCGAGACGAACGAGGCGGCCGTGGCGCAGGGCCGCGACTGGGCCGGCCCTGCGTTCGTGGTGGTCGCCACGCAAGGCCGGCGCGACCTGCCGGCGCTGCGCGCAGCGCTGGCGGCGCGGGCACAGCGCGTCTGGTTCGTCGCCAGCGCGCGCAAGGCCGAGGTGCTGCGTGCGGCGCTGGTGGCCGGCGGTGCCGACCCGGCGGCGGTCGCGGCGATCGTCGCCCCGGCCGGTCAGCCGATCGGCGCCGTCACCCCCGAGGAGATCGCCCTGTCGGTGCTGGCCGCGGTCGTGGCCGCCCGCCGCGGGCGCTCCACGCAGGCCGGCGCTGCGACGACGGGCATGCTGGCGGCGGCCGCGGCGGTGACGGAAGCGCCGGTGACGACCACGCCGCCATCGGCCACCCCTGGCGGCGTCTCGCGGCACCCAACGCCGCTGCCACGGGTGGCCGGCGATCCCGAGACGGTTCGAGAGCGCATGCGCGAACGCCTCGCACGCGCGCGCGCCGGGCACGCGGCCGGCGCAGCCGATGCGGCCGCGGTGGACACGACGCCATCGGCGCCGGGGCGGCCGGGCGCCGGATCCTGCTGCGGGAGCTGAAATGGGCTGCATCCTGAAGGGCGGTGGCGGCCTCTACAGCCGACTGGTGGTGGGCGCCGTGCTGCGCGCGGCGGGGCCGGCGGCCCTGGTCGACGGCCGACCGATCGGCCTGCTCGAGCTCGGGGGCGTGCCGGTGGTGCGCCGCCTGCTGGTCGCGCTGTCGGGCGCGGGCGTCGACGAAGTGGTGGTGGTGCTCGACGACGCGAACGCAGCGCTCGAGCCCGTGGTACAGACCTTCCCGATCACGCTCGCGCGGCACGCGGGCGAGGACGACGGCACAGGCATCGGCGCCTGGCGCACGGGCCTGGCCGCGCTCGGCGGCAAGCTCGACGCGGTCATGCTGCTCGGGGTCGCGCAGCCCCTGCTGCATGCGCAGGACCTGGTCGACCTGATCGGCGCGTACAAGAAGCGGCCCGACGGCGCGGACCGGCTCGTCCCGCTCGTCGAGGGCGTTCCCGGTGGCCCGGTCGTGATCAACGAGACCGTGCGGCCAGCGATCCTCACCGGCCTCGACCGCACGCACACGGAGCCCGTCGCCGGCGCCGCGACGGCCTGGGCCACGCAGAACCGGCGCTACCGGATGGCGCTGGACGGCCCCGAGGCACTCGCACGCTTCGAGCGCGAAACGGGCCACGCGCTGCGCTGGCCCGCCCAGGCCGTGCCGGTCGGGCCGCTTGTGCAAGGCCCGAACCTGTCCACGGCCGACGCCGCAGGCGCCGCATGAGCCTCCCGCCGGGCCACCACGCGCTGTGGCCGACGCCGCTGGGCGTGCATCGCTGGCCCGACGCCGACGCGGTCAACCCGCTGCTCGTGCGCGTGTTCGGCGCGTTGCGCGCCACGCAAGCCGCGGCGCGCGCGTCGGCCGGCCAGGCTGCCGACGCCAGCCTGCCGTTCTTCGCCAGCGACGACGACCTGCTGCAACGGATCCAGCTGCCCGAGTGGCAGGCCCTCGTGCGCTGGCTGGTCGGGTGCCTGCGCGACACGGTCAAGGAGGCGAACCGCCATGCCTGGCCCAGCGAGGGCCTGGACCTGCAGGTGGCGATCGAGGGGCTGTGGTTCCAGGTCGCGAACCGCGGCGCCTTCCACGACGTGCATACGCACGGCAACTGCTCGTGGTCCGGCGTGTACTGCGTGCAGGTCGATCCCCCCGAGGCCCGCACGGCGCATCCCGCCTGGGGCGTGTCGAATGGCGCGACGCGCTTCTACGGCCCGCCCTTCGCCACCCTGGGTGGCGCCCACGTCGACGCCGGCAACGCCTACCTGCTGCCGCCGCACGTGGAGGTCGAACCCGTACCCGGGCAACTCGTGCTGTTCCCGTCGTGGCTCGCGCACCAGGCCCTGCCCTATGACGGCGCCCTCGACCGGGTGATCGTCTCGTTCAACGCCAGCGTGCACCGCGCCGGCGGCGACCGGATGCACCGCTATGCCGCAGGCTGACGCCGCGGGCCTGTTCACCGCTCGGGCGGTCGCGTGGGCGCTGCTGCTCACCGCCTGGCTCGCCCTGGGCAGCCTCGGGGCCGAGCACGCGGTGGGGCTGCCCGGTGGCGCTGCCCTGCCGCTGGTGGTGTGGCTGCTGGCCGTGGGGACCCTGCTCGCGGCCCGGGTTGGCGAACACGCGACACCTCGCGCGCGCGCGGTGTCGATGGCCGCCATGGCGGCCACGGGCCTCGCCGCGTTCGGGGCGCTGGACGCGGGACGGTCGGTGGCGGCTGCGCTCGTCGTGCTCGCGCTGGCCTGGGCCGCGCTGACCGTCGAGGCCTCGCGCGTCGTGCGCGGCTGGCGGCAGTGCCTTCGGCTGCGGCTCGCGGCAGGCGACGAGCTCCCATCCCCGGCGCCCGCGGCGGTGACCGGGGGCTTGATGGCCTGGACCGCCGCGGGTGACCTGCTGATGGTGCGCCACGCGACGGCCGGCCTGTCCGGGGTGCTGGCCTCGGCCGTGGCCGTCGCGGCGCTCACCGCTTTCGCCGCCCACGGCCGCGGGCGCCGGCGCCGGGCGCCCGGTGATGCGTCGGCGTTGCCGCCCGCCCCCTGGCCGGCGTCCGGCGGTTGCCGGGCCGGGCTGTTCGACTGTTCGCTGCCGCTGCCCGCCCCATCCGCATGGCGGCGCGTGGAGCGCTGGCCCCTGCATGCCGCCGCTTGGGCGATGCTGCCGATGATGGTCGCCTTGCCGGCCATGGCCGCGTGGTGCAGCGAGGCCGGCTGGAGCCCACGCACCACCGCCGCGCTCCACCTGGGCGTGATGCTCGCGCCGGGCGCGCTGGCCCGGCCGTTGCTCGCGCGGTGCCCGGCGACGGCCCTCGCCGCGATCGTCACCTCGCTGCTGGTCGGCGGCCTGGTCGCGCTGCTGCTGATGCCCGGGCTCACCGGCGTGATGGCACTGTCGTTTGCGCACGCGATCGCCTGGACGCGGGGATCGCGGCGGCCGCGGTGGCCGGGCTGTTCGCCGCCGTGTCGGCGTCCGGCCCGGCGGCACTCGCCTGGGCGCATGCCATCCTCGCGGGCGTTGCGCTGGCGGCCTGGATCGCGCGAGGCAGCCCGTGGGCGGTCAAGCGCTCGGGCTAGGGTCCGGCCTCCCGAGAACCCGGATCGCCGGCATCCGTTTTCGCTCGCCGCCGGCGTGGGCTCGGGCGTCTTGACGGCATCCCGCGCAGCACCACGCCACGTCCTCTGAACGGTGCCTGCCTGGGCCCCTGGTCACCTGGGCCCACGCCGGGACAACACTGTGGACAAGCCGTGAGTTCCCTGCGGACGAGCCGCGGCGCACGGTGCACAAGTCTGCTGCCCACTGGTGGATAGCGCGTGGATGGCTGGTGGATGACTGGTGGACGACCGGCGCAGATCCTGTGGATAGACCGTTCCGGTCAACTCAAACCGGTGTGCAACTCG
>JALOSQ010000160.1 GCA_025458335.1 Ideonella sp. | reverse complement strand
GCGACAGCACCGCCGCCGCCCGGCAGGGGCGCCGGCATGGTCGGCGCGTTGTAGAAGTCGGTCGAGCGGCGCGGCGCGGCGGCGGGTGCGTGGTAGCCGTCGCCCACCATCTGCTGCTCGATGGCGTCGATCTTGGCCTTGACCGCGGCATCCTGCTTGGCTCCGGAGTCCGCCAGTCGACCCTCGGAGTCGTCGAGTCGCGACGACCCCCCGAGCGCGGCCAGTTGCTCGCTGCTGAGGCCTTCGCGACGCACCTTGCGCAGCATGTCGAACTCGCGCTTGCGCACGAAGTCGTTGCGCCGCTTGCGCTCGATCATCGCCTTGAGTTCGGACTTCGCGAACTCGGATTCCTTGCCCTGCTGGGCAGGCGACGAAAGGTCCGACCAGTCGGTGGCCGGGTTGGCCACGAACTTGACGACCTTGCGGAAGAAACTCGTGTTGTCTTTCGGGTCGCTCATCGGGGCGGCGCCTGGCGACGCACAAACCGCCCGTCAGTCCCCGAACATCTTCTGCTTGAGTTCGCGGCGCTGCTGGGCCTCGAGGGAGAGTGTAGCCGTCGGTCTCGCGATCAAGCGGGCCAGGCCGATGGGTTCGCCTGTTTCGTCACAGAAGCCGTACTCGCCCGAATCGATGCGCGCCAGCGACTGCGAGATCTTCTTGAGAAGCTTGCGCTCACGATCGCGGGTGCGCAGTTCCAGCGCGTGTTCCTCCTCGATGGTGGCGCGGTCGGCCGGGTCCGGCACGATCGAGGTGTCCTCTCGCAGGTGCTCGGTCGTCTCGCCGGCATTGCTCAGCAGGTCGTCCTTCAGACGCTGCAGCCGGGCACGGAAGAAGTCGAGCTGCTTGTCGCTCATGTACTCCGACTCGGGCATGGCGAGAAGCTCGGACTCCGACAGGTCGCGTCCGGCCTTCTGCTTCCATGCGTTGGCCAGCTTCGGGTCGGCCCGGGCGCCGGTGGCCGGCTCGAACTCGGCGGGACGGGTCGGCACGGGCTGGCGCAGTCGGTCGGCAAAGCGCGCGGCCGCCGGTGGGATCGGGGCCGGCAGGGGGGCGGCAGCCGCCCGAGCGGCCGCCTTGGGACTCGGGCGCGCGGGCGGGGGCGGAGGCGGGACGGGCGCCGGCTTGGCGACCACCGCGGGCGTCGCCGGCTCCGCGCGTGTCGGCACCTTGGCGGCAGGAGGCTTGGTCGCCGGAGCGGCGGGAGGCGCCTTGGCCGGCGGCGCCTTGGTTGCCGCCGGCTTCGCAACGGGGGCAGGCTTCGCGGGGGTCGCCTTGGGGGCTGGCGCTTTGGCCGCAGGCGCCTTGGCAGGCGCCGCCTTGCTGGAGGACCCCTTCGCCGATGCCGGGGCGGCCGCCGCGGGCTTCTTTTCGGGCGCCTTCTTGGCCGGGGTCTTGCTCACTGGGGATCCTCCTCGATATTCCGGCTGCCGCGCGTCGCCTTCACCGAGGCGTTGCCGGCGCGGCGGGCGCGGATTGTAGCCACGGGGTCAGCGCCTGCCGAAGCGCGTCAGGCCAGGCATTGTTCCAAGCCCTCGAGCAGCACCTGCCGAGGCAGATCAATGCCGATGAAGACCATCTTGCTGCCCTTCTTCTCACCAGGGGCCCACTTGGGGCCGAGGTCGCTGCCCATGAGCTGGTGAACGCCCTGGAAGACCACCTTCCGGTCGCTGCCCTTCATGTACAGCACGCCCTTGTAGCGCAGCATCTTGGGGCCGTAGACCTGCACGATCGCCCCCAGGAAGTCCTCGAGCTTGGCGGGGTTGAACGGCCGGTCCGCCCGAAACACGAACGACTTCACGTCGTCGTCGTGGGCATGGTGGTGCGGATGGTCGCAGTGCTCGCCGTGCTCGTGGTCATGGTCATGGTCGTGATCATGATCGTGGTGCGCGTGGCCCTCGTCGAGGAACGCCGGGTCGATGTCCAGCTTGGCGTTCAGGTTGAAGCCGCGCAGGTCGAACACCTCGGCGATCGGCACCTCGCCGAAGTTGACCCGGCGCTGCGGCGCGCGCGGGTTCATGTGCTTGACCCGGTGCGCGAGCGCCTCGACCGACGCGTCGTCGACGAGGTCGGCCTTGCTGATGAAGATCTGGTCGGCAAAGCCCACCTGGCGACGGGCCTCCTGCCGGGTGTCGAGCTGCTGTTCCGCGTGCTTGGCGTCGACCAGCGTGAGGATCGAGTCCAGCAGGTAGGTCTCGGCGATCTCGTCGTCCATGAAGAAGGTCTGCGCGACCGGGCCCGGATCGGCCAGGCCAGTGGTCTCGATGACCACCCGGTCGAACTGCAGTTCGCCCTTGCGCTTCTTCTCGGCGAGCGTCGACAGCGTCGAGCGCAGGTCCTCGCGGATCGTGCAGCACACGCAGCCGTTGTTCAGCTGCACGATCTGCTCGTCGCGGTCCTGCACCAGGATCTCGTTGTCGATGTTCTCGTCGCCGAACTCGTTCTCGATGACGGCGATCTTCTGGCCATGGGCCTCGGTGAGCACCCGCTTGAGCAGCGTGGTCTTTCCGCTCCCGAGGAAGCCGGTCAGGATGGTGGCGGGAATCAGGCTCATTCGGTCGTTCTCCCGAAACGGCGAGAGATGGGGGTCGCGGAAGCTAACACAACGGCCGCCGCCCATCGGGTAAGCTTCGCGCCCCGCCACTTTCGCCTCGTGCGATGTCCGACGCGTCACACCCTCGCAGCGCCCGGGCTGCAGAGCGGTCCGGGCCCCGAGGTGTCGTCCCGCTGACGACCCCGGCCACCGTCCCTTCCGAAAAGCGTTCCCTGCTGCAGCGCTTCGTCGAGTTCGTTTCGCCGGGACCCGACTCGCGCCGCGAGCTGATCGCGACCCTGGCGGAGGCCGAGCAGAAGGAGCTGATCCCGCCTGAGTCGCGCGCGATGCTCGAGGGCGTGCTTCGGATGGCCGACCTGTCGGCGGGCGACGTGATGGTGGCCGCCCCGCGCATGGACCTGCTCGACATCGACGCGCCCTACGAGGAGCTGCTGTCGGTGGTCATCGATACCAGCCATTCGCGCTTCCCGGTCTACGAAGGACAGCGCGACAACATCATCGGCATCCTGCTGGCCAAGGACCTGCTCAAGCTGCAGCGGGCGCCCGAGCTCAACCTGCGCACACTGCTGCGCCCGGCGGTGTTCGTGCCCGAGTCCAAGAGCCTGAACGAGCTGCTGTCGGACTTCCGCTCGACGCGCAACCACCTGGCGATCGTCATCGACGAGTTCGGCAAGACCGCGGGCCTGATCACCATCGAGGACGTGCTCGAGGAGATCGTCGGCGAGATCGAGGACGAGTTCGACGAGAAGCCCAGCGACACCGGCATCGTGACGCTGGCCGACGGCAGCCACCGGGTGGCCGGCGATGCCGACATCGCCGCGGTGAACGAGGCCTTCGAAGTCGAGCTGCCGGTCGACGAGTTCGACACCATCGGCGGCCTGATCGCCCACGAGCTCGGGCGGGTGCCGCGCCGCGGCGAGTCGGTCACCGCCGGCGGGCTGGTGTTCAGCGTGATGCTGACCCGCGGCGGCGCGGTGCGCTGGTTCAAGGTGACGCGGGCGGTCGAGGCCTCCGACGCCGACCTCGTGACCACCGGCTGACGGCGGGCGGGCCGGGGTGAGTGCGACGCGCCCGTTCGGCACGTCCACGTTCGCCCTGGCCGCCGTCCTTGCCGCCGGCGCGGTGCACGCGCTGCCCGCGGGGCGGGCGGACCTGTGGTGGCTGCAGCCGCTGTGCGTGGGCGTGCTGGCGGCTGCCGTCGCGGGCACCTCGCGTGGCCGCGCCGCCCTGTTGGGAGGCCTGTTCGCCACGGCCTGGGGCGTCGCCGCCACCTGGTGGCTGTTCATCAGCATGCACCGCTACGGCGGGCTGCCCGCGCCGCTGGCCGCCGCCGCGGTGGTCCTGCTCGCCGCCTTCCTCGCGATCTACCTTGCCATGGCCCTCGCGGCCGTCGCACCGGGCCTCGCCCGGCACCGCGTGCTCGCGCCGGCGGGCGCGTTCGCAGGGGCGTGGACGATCGCCGAGCTCGCCCGCGGCACGCTGTTCACCGGCTTCCCCTGGGCGGCCGCCGGCTATGGCCACGTGCAGGGCCCGCTCTCGGCCTGGGCCCCGTGGGTCGGCGTGTACGGTATCGGCGCGCTCGCCGCGTTCGCCGCGGCGGCGGCGGTGTTCGCCTGGCGGCGCGGGCGCGGACCGGGCCCCAGCCGGTGGCCCGCCACCGCGATCGGCCTGGCCGCCCTCGCCGGGGTGCTGGGCGCCCCGGCGCTGGCGCCGGAGCCGTCCTTCACCCAACCCGGTGCGACGCTGCGCGTCGCGTTGCTGCAGACCAATGTCTCGCAGGACCAGAAGTTCTCGGTCGAGGCGATGCCGCAGGCGCTGCGCTGGACCGAGGCCGCCCTGCTCGCCGCCCAGGCCGACCTGGTGGTCGGCCCCGAGACGGTCATCCCGCTGCTGCCCGACCAGCTGCAGGCCTTCATGCCCACGCTGTGGCCGGGGCTGCAGAAGCACTTCGGCCAGCCGGGCCGCCATGCACTGATCGGGCTGCCGCTCGGCAGCTTCGAGGCCGGCTACACCAATTCGGTGGCCGGCCTGTCGGCCGAGGCGATGGCCCGGCCGGGCGGCTTCTATCGGTACGACAAGCACCACCTGGTGCCCTTCGGCGAGTTCATCCCGACCGGCTTCCGCTGGTTCACCGACCTGATGAACATCCCGCTGGGCGACTTCGCGCGCGGGCCGCTGGCGGCGCCGTCCTTCGAGGTGCGCCTGGCCGACGGGCGCGTCGAGCGCATCGGGCCGAACATCTGCTACGAGGACCTGTTCGGCGAGGAGCTGGCCGCGCGGTTCGTCGACCCGGCCACCGCGCCGACGATCCTCGCAAACGTGTCGAACATCGGCTGGTTCGGCGACACCGTGGCCATCCCGCAGCACCTGCAGATCTCGCGCCTGCGCGCGCTCGAGCTGCAGCGGCCGATGCTGCGCGCCACCAACACCGGCGCAACCGCCATCGTCGACCATCGCGGCCGTGTCACGCACGCGCTGGCGCCCCTGACGCGCGGCGTGCTGACGGGCGAGGTGCAGGGCCGCACCGGCGTCACGCCCTACGCCGCGTGGGCCGGCCGCGTCGGCCTGTGGCCGCTGTTGCTCGTGGCGCTACTGCTGATGCTGCCGGCGCTGCGGCGCCGCCGCGCCCCCTGAGCCGATACCCGCCCTGGCGCAGCGCCAACGGCGTCGAGCCAAGGCGCGCTCGTACACTCGCGCCTTCGCGTCGGCGGCCGGCGTGGACCGGCGGCCGGCGCACGGTCCGTCGGCCGTTCACCGACGCCGCCCCGGTTCGCGCCCCGCGACGATGCTCACCTTCCAGCAACTCCTCCTTCGCCTGCAGACCTACTGGGATCGGCAGGGCTGCGCCCTCCTGCAGCCCTACGACATGGAGGTCGGGGCCGGCACCAGCCACACCGCGACCTTCCTGCGTGCGCTCGGCCCCGAGCCCTGGAAGGCCGCCTACGTGCAGCCGAGCCGCCGCCCCAAGGACGGCCGCTACGGCGACAACCCGAACCGCCTGCAGCACTACTACCAGTACCAGGTGGTCCTCAAGCCCGCCCCGGCCAACATCCTCGAGCTCTACCTCGGCAGCCTCGAGACCCTGGGCTTCGACCTGAAGGCCAACGACGTGCGCTTCGTCGAGGACGACTGGGAGAACCCGACGCTCGGCGCCTGGGGGCTGGGCTGGGAGGTCTGGCTCAACGGCATGGAGGTGACGCAGTTCACCTACTTCCAGCAGGTCGGCGGCATCGACTGCAAGCCGATCACCGGCGAGATC
>JALOSQ010000159.1 GCA_025458335.1 Ideonella sp. | reverse complement strand
CACGCCGAGCGCACGGCGCGCGGCGGGCAGACCGTCGAGCGGCGCGTCGACCGGGTCGTCGCACAGGCGGAAGGTGCCCCAGTGCACGCCGACCGACAGGCGGCTCTTCACGTCGATGTGGATGCGCACGGCTTCCTCTTCGTTGACATGCTGATTCTTCATGAACCAGCGCGGCAGGTAGCAGCCCACCGGGATCTGCGCGAAGTCCATCGGGCCGAAGCGCTCGCCGATGTCCCGGAAGTCTGCGGAGTAGCCCGTGTCGCCTGCGTAGTACAGGCGCAGCGGCGGCGCGCCGGGGTCGGGTCGGGCGGACTCCCAGGCCTCCACGACGAAGCCGCCCCACAGCGTCGCGTTGCGGTCCCAGGGCGTGCGGCTCGACCAGTGCTGCGCCGGCACGAAGTGCGCCACCACCCGACCTCGCGGCGCCTCGAGCTCGAGCCGGTCCCACCAGTCCAGGCGCTGCACGCGCGTGATGCCGGCCTCGCGCATCCACAGGTCCACGCCCAGCGGCACCAGGAACAGCGGTGGGCCGCCCGGCTGCGCGGCGAGCTGGCGCACCGTGCCCTCGTCGAGGTGGTCGTAGTGGTTGTGGCTGATCAGGACCACGTCGATGCGCGGCAGTTCGGCCAGCGTGGCCGGCAGCGGTACCTCGCGTCGCGGGCCGATCCAGGTGAACGGCGAGGCACGCCCGGTGAAGTGGGGGTCGGTGAGGATGTTCAGCCCGCCCACCTGCCACAGCATGGTCGCGTGGCCCAGCCAGGTCACGGTCGCCTGGCTCACGTTTGCCCGCAGCGCGGCCAGGTCGGGAGCGACCCGCGGCACGCGGGACGGGTCCTGCGGCGGCAATTCAGCAGCCCACCGCTCGCGCTGCCAGCGCCAGAAGCTCGGCTGGCCGTCGGCCCAGTTGTCGATGAAGCGGTTGTTGAAGCCGTCGGGGCGGTGATGCGGCTTGGTCGCCTCGTAGTACGGGTTGACAGTGGCGCACGCGGTGAGTCCGGCCACGACGACCGCCCCCACGAGCACGGCCCACCCGCGTCTCGATTGCCTGCTGCGCATGCCCCTCCCTCGGCTGTCGCCGGCGATGCTAAGCGCGCGGGCCCCCCGGCCCGGGCCGGCAGGCGTGGCACCCTGCACGGCGCCACGCCTGCCGGCGCGCGCCGCCTCAGAATGCGCCGCCACATGTCCGAGCCCGCACCGAACTCCGCGCCCGCCGCCGCCGCGATCGTCATCGGCGCCGGCGTGTGCGCTGCATTGCACGTGGGCAAGCTGGCGCCGGCGATCGGCGCCTTGCAGGCGGCCCTCGACCTGACACTGCTGCAGGCGGGCTTCCTGCTGTCGACGGTGCAGGCGGCCGGCATGGCGCTGGGGGTCGCCCTCGGCGCGGTGGCCGACGGGCTCGGACTGCGCCGCAGCCTGCTGCTGGGCCTGGCGATCCTCGCCGCTGCGAGCGCGGCCGGTGGCGCAGCCGACGGCGCGGCGGCGCTGCTGGCCCTGCGCGCGCTCGAGGGCCTGGGCTTCCTGCTGGTCGTGCTGCCGGCGCCGGGCCTGGTGCGGCAACTCGTGCCGCCGCAGCGCGTGAGCCTGATGCTGGGGGTCTGGGGTGCCTACATGCCGGGCGCCACCGCGCTGGCGCTGCTGCTCGGCCCGGCGGTGATCGGCGCGTGGAGCTGGCGCGCCTGGTGGTGGACGCTGGCCGCCGTGACCGCGGCGGCCGCGGTGGCGGTGTGGCGCGGGGTGCCGGACGCACGGCCCGCCGAGGCCCCGCGGGAGGCATCGGACGCCCGCCACGCGGCCGGGCGCCCTTTCGTGCCCGCCGCCGCCCGACGCTGGGGCGCGCGACTGCGCGAGACGCTCGGCCACCCGGGCCCCTGGCTGGTTGCCACCGCCTTCGCGATGTACTCGTCGCAGTGGCTGGCGGTGATCGGCTTCCTGCCGACGATCTACGCCGCCGCGGGCGTGTCGGCCGCGGCCACCGGCGTCCTCACCGCCGGGGCGGCGGCCGTGAACATCGTGGGCAACCTGCTGGCCGGGCGCGCCCTGCACCACGGCGCGCGGCAACCGGTGCTGCTGGCAACGGGCTACATCGCCATGGCCCTCGCGGCCGCGCTCGCCTTCGCCGGGCCGGCGGACGGGGGAGCGCCGCCCTGGCTGCGCTACGTCGCCGTGCTCGCCTTCTCGATGCTCGGCGGCCTGATCCCCGCCACCCTGTTCTCGCTGGCGGTGCGGCTCGCGCCCAGCCCCCAGACGCTGTCGAGCACGGTGGGCTGGATGCAGCAGTGGAGCTCGTTCGGGCAGTTCGCGGGGCCGCCGCTGGTGGCCGCAGTGGCGAGCGCCGCTGGCGGCTGGCACTGGACCGGCGCGGTCACCGGGGCCTTCTCGGTGGCCGGCCTCGGACTGGCGGTGCTGATCGCGCGGCGGCTGGCGAGGACCGCCCCGGTCGGCTGAGCGACCCGACGAGGATGCCGTCCCACCGGCACCCGGCCCAGTGGCCCCCGCCCACGGTTGCGCCTCAGCCCGCCGCCGGCGCCCGCACCGGCGGCGCCGCGTCGGCATGGGCCGAGAGCCACGCGACCGAGCGCGTCTCGTCGGCCTGCGACGGGTGGAAGTCCTCCCGCCGGTAGCGGGCCCACGCCGGCCGGCTCAGCGTCCAGAACCCCGCGGGGCCGAAGCAGAAGCGCCATCCCGCCGCCCAGGTCGACGGCCGCCACCACGTGCCGTCGTGCCACAGGTTGCGCAGCGTCTGGCGCGCGAGGTCGACGAGGAACAGCCGCAGCACGACGTTGAAGATGCCCACACGCCAACGCGTGCCCCCGCCGAGCGCCCCGTACAGGTCGAAGGCCGTGCTGCGGTGCTCGGTCTCCTCCGCGCTGTGCCACGACCAGAGGGTGCGAAGGCGCTCGGGGGCGTCCTCGAGCAGCTCGGGGTGGCCGAGCAGGATCTCGGCGAGCACCGCGGTCAGGTGCTCGGTGGCCGCGGTCACCGCCACGCGGTTGCGCACCTCGAGCGCGTCCACCTGCCGGCGGCGCGCCAGGATGCGCCGCTCCCAGGTGTTGACCAGGCCCTGTGCCGCCAGATGCGCGTTGAAGCGCTGGTGGACATGCCGGTGCGTCGCCTCCTGGCCGACGAAGGCTTGAACCTCGGCTGCGAAGCGTTCCCGCTCGGACGGGGCCAACTCGGCCAGGCCCTGCCGAACCGTGTCGATGAACAACTGCTCGCCGGCCGGAAAGCTCATCGACAGCGCGTTGAAGAACGCCGTGCGGAAGGCATCGCCGCACCAGTGGCGCGGCAGCGGCGTGTCGAGGTCGACCTGCAGCCGGCGCACGGTCAGGGTCGTGGCAGCGCTCATGCCGGCAGTATGCGACTTGCGGCACCATGCGGGCTGATCCTGCTCACGTGCCCAGCCCGTACCCGGCCCGACGCGCCCCTTGGCCATGACCCCGCTCTCGGTCCTCGACCTCGCCCCCATCCCCGAAGGCGCCGACGCCACGCAGGCGCTCGCCAACACCCTCGACCTGGCACGCCACGCCGAGTTGCTCGGCTACCGGCGCTACTGGCTCGCCGAGCACCACAACATGGACGGCCTGGCCTGCAGCGCCACCGCCGTGCTGGTCGGCCACATCGCCGGCGGCACGACGACGATCCGCGTGGGCAGCGGCGGCGTGATGCTGCCCAACCACGCACCCCTCGTGGTGGCGGAACAGTTCGGCACGCTCGCCACGCTCTACCCCGGCCGCATCGACCTGGGCCTCGGCCGTGCGCCCGGCACCGACGGGCCCACCATGCGCGCGCTGCGCCGGTCGCTCGCGCGCGACGACGGCCTGCACGAGGAAGACCGCTTTCCGCACGACGTGGTCGAGCTGATGGGCTACTTGGCTGCCCCGCGGCCCGGTGCGAGCCCTGCTGTGCGGGCCATCCCCGGCCAGGGCACCGAGGTGCCGGTGTGGCTGCTCGGCTCGAGCCTGTACAGCGCGCAGCTCGCCGCGCATCTGGGCCTGCCCTTCGCGTTCGCCTCGCACTTCGCGCCCGACCTGCTGCTGCAGGCGATCGAGATCTACCGTGGCACCTACCGCGCGAACGCCCGGTGGCCACGGCCCCACGCCATGGTGGCCGTCAACGTGGTGGCCGCGCCCACCGACGAGGAGGCCGCGTTCCTGTTCACCAGCCTGCAGCAGCGCTTCCTGGGCATGCGCCGAGGGCAACGTGGGCCGCTGCCGCGCCCGGTGCCGCCGGCCGAGCTGGCCACGATGTGGAGCGAGGCCGAGCGGGTCGGCGTGGAGCGCATGCTGGCGGTGAGCGCGGTGGGCGGGCCCGAGACGGTCGCGGCACAGCTGCAGCAGCTGCTCGACGCCACCGCGGCCGACGAACTGATCGTCGCCGGGGCGATCCACGACCACGCGGCGCGCAAGCGCAGCTATGCGATTGCGATGGCCTGCCTGACCGCCAGGGCCACCCCCACCGTCGCTCAGGCCGGTGCCTTCACCATCTGCACGCCTTCGTCCACATAGCGATACACCTCGTCCGGGATGACCGGGTGCCGCTCGTGCGTCTTGCGCCGGAACTGGCCCAGGCGCACGACCACCAGCTGCTGCGAGGGCACGACGATCACGTACTGGCCGAGGTGGCCCTGCAGAAAGTAGAACGGCGTGGCGTGGTCCGGGTCCATCCACACCCCGTGGCCGTAGTAGCGCACGAAGCCGCTGGGCGTCGTCATCCGTTGCACGAAGTCGGCTGGCAGCAACGCCCGGCCGTTCCATTGGCCTTCCTGCAGCAGCAACTGCCCGATGCGCGCGAGGTCACGTGCGTTGGTGTGGACGCAGCAGTAGGCCATCTCGATCCCGCCCTGCGCGCGCGGTCGATCCAGGCTCCAGCTCGCCTCGGACAAGCCGAGCGGCTGCCACAGGCGCTTCGACAGGTAGCCCGCGAGGGTGAGTTGCGGATCCCTGGCCTGCAGCGCCCGCGACAGCGCCAGGCCGAGCAACTGCGTCGAGGCACTGCTGTACTCGAAGTCGGTCCCCGGGTCGCGCTCGAAGCCCTGACGCAGCACCGTGGCTGCGGTGTCACCGCCAAAGTACAGCTCGGTGGTGGGGTTCAGCGGCAGGTAGTAGTGCTCAGACCACTCGTGACCCGAGGTCATGGCCGAGAGCTGCGCCAGCGTCGCCTTTGCCCCGCGCGGGTGCGTGCCGTATTCGGTGACCCAGGTGACCAGGGGCGCGTCGAAGCTCGGGATCAACCCGTCGGCTACCGCTGCGCCAGCGGCCATGGTGACCAAGGTCTTCGTGACCGAGAAGGTGTTGGTGCGGCTGTCGGCCGAGTAGGGGGCGAAGTACGCCTCGTGCACGATCTCGCCACGGTGCGCGACCACGAAGGCCGCGCTGCGATGCTCCCGAAGGAAGGCCTGGGTGGCCGCGCTGACTGGCCGAGGCGCTGCGGCGACAGACCACGGCTGCGCCGCGCCGCCCGCAATCGGGGCCTGGGTGAAGTTGCGAGCGTCGTCGATGTGCGCCGTGTTGTGGCCCTGCAGGTAGGTGTAGCGCAGCGCAGTCCAGAAGTAGCCGTGGCCGCCGAGCTGGATACCGGCGACCGCCAGCGCCAGCACAGCCAGCAAGGACAACAGGACGGTCCGCATCCGCTTCATCGTCGCACCGGGTTTCCGAGCGAGCCTCGCGCCTCGCAGCAGGGCAGCGCCGGGCCAGCTTGATCAGACATCGATGTTCGCCGCACGCAGTGCATTGGCCTCGATGAAGTCGCGCCGCGGCTCGACCTCATCGCCCATCAGCATCGTGAACACGCGGTCGGCCTCGATGGCATCCTCGATCTGC
>JALOSQ010000158.1 GCA_025458335.1 Ideonella sp. | reverse complement strand
AGCACCCACCAGCCCGTCTTCTCGGCCACCATGAAGCCGACATAGCCGCCCAGCAGGTAGAGCGAGCCGTGCGCCAGGTTGACGTTGCGCATCAGGCCGAACACCAGCGTGAATCCGGACGCGACGATGAAGTACAGCGACGCGAGCGTGAGCCCGTTGAGCATCGTGACGAAGTACAGCCGCGTGTTGTCGACCATCGCCCAGATCGAGAACACGACGATGGGCAGCGCCACGAACACGAGCACCGCCCACTGCGCAGCGGTGAGGCCCCAGGCAAGCGTCTTCTTCACGCGGCGCGCTCCCACTGACGCTGGGACGCGATTGGCGGCTTCTTGGCGAAGCTGCCGTCCTTCATCACCGCGAGGATGCGCTTGGGGTCGCGCAGGATCGGCAGGTTCGACAACGGGTCGCCGTCGACGAGCAGGAGATCGGCGAGGTAGCCTTCCTTGACGAGCCCGATCTCGTGTCCGCGCATCATCACCTGCCCGCCATAGAGCGTGCACGAGCGGATCGCCTCCATCGGCGTGAAGCCGAGGTGCTTGACGAACAGCTCGAGGTCGCGCGCGTTCTGGTAGTGCGGGTTGAAGGCGAAGCCGTAGTCGCCGCCGGGCAGCACGCGCACGCCGCGCTTGTGCATGGCCTTGAGCGACTCGCAGGCGGCTGCCCACTCCTCTTCGTAACCCAGGCTCACCGCCTTGGCGTGATCGACGCCCCAGCGCTCGGCCTCCCACAGCAACGCCCAGAGGATGCCGATGCCGGGCGCGACGAAGACCTGGTCCTTCACCGCCTCGAGCATGTCGAGCGCTTCCTCGTCGGTGAAGCTCGCGTGGTAGATCAGGCGGATGCCGTGCCGCAGGGCCTGCTTGACGCTGGCACACGAGCGTGCGTGGACGACGATGCGCTTGCCGCGCATGGTCACCTCCTCCTGCGCGGCGGCCACCTCGGCGTCGGTCATCCAGGTGGTCTTGGCGTCGGCACCCGGCACGAAGTTGTCGCCCGACAGGTTCAGCTTGATCGTGTCGACGCCGTACTTCAGGAACATGCGAACGACACGGCGCATGTCCTCGGCGCCGTTGACGACCTGGCCGAAGCTGTAGTCGGGGAACGGCAGGTGCGGCGGCATCTCGTCGCCCAGGCCGCCGGGCACGGTGATCTCCTGGCTGGCGGCCAGATAGCGCGGGCCGGGGATCTGGCCGCTCTCGATCGCGTTGCGGATCACCACGTCGAGCCGGGGCTTGGCGCAGGCAGCCCCCAGGCAACTGGTGAAGCCCGCCTGCAGGTAGTTGCGCGCGACCTTGGCGGTCCACAGCACGTGCTCCTCGAGCGGCATCGTCTGGATGGCGGCCAGGTCGGGCGCGTCGTTCCAGCTGAAGTGCGTGTGCGCCTCGACCATGCCGGGCATCAGCGTGGCGCCCGCGCCGTCGATCACGGTGGCGTTGCCCGGCGCGATCGGCGCGGTCGACCGGCCGACCTGCCGGATGCGGTTGCCGCTGACCAGCACGCTGCCGGTATACGGCGCGTTCTGCCCCGTGCCATCCAGGATGCGCACGTTGGTGAAGAGGGTGTCGGCCATGGCTCGGTCCTCCGGGGTAGGCAATGCGTACGGCGCGGGGGCTCAGGCCGCCCAGCGGGTGACGGTGGCCGGCGCGCCGTAGCGCGTGGCGCCGCCCGGCTGGCGCACCGGCGGCGCGCGGTGGAACTCACCATCCTTCATCACGGCGAGGATCCGATTGCGGTCCTGGAGGAGGGTGATGTCGGTGAGCGGGTCGCCGTCGATCAGCAGGATGTCGGCGAAACAGCCCTCGCGGATGTAGCCGATCTGCTTGCCGTGCAGCATCATCGGCCCGCCCCAGGCCGTGGCCGACAGCAGCGCCTCCATCGGGCTCATGCCGAGCACCTTGACGAAGGTCTCCAGGTCCTTGGCGTTGGTGCCGTGGGGCGTCCAGGCGAAGCCATAGTCGCCGCCGGGCAGGATGCGGATGCCGCGCTTGCGCATCGCCTTCATGCTCTCGATGGCCGCCTCGAGCTCGCGGTGGTAGCCCATCTTCTTGGTCACCTCGGGCGTCAGGCCCCACTGGGACGCGTGGTGGCAGGTGTTGATGAGCCAGGCGAGACCAGGCGCCACGAAGTGGTTGAACTTGTTGGCCTCGAGCTGGTCGAGGCCCTCTTCGTCGATGAAGCTCGCGTGGTAGATGACCTCGATGCCGTGCTTGATGCACTGCTTGATCGACCAGGTGCTGCGCGCATGCGCGGCGACGCGCTTGCCCCAGCGCTTGGCCTCGTCGACGCAGGTGGCGATCTCCTCCTCGGTGAACTGGCTCATCTCCGAGGGCATGCCGGTGATGCTCTCGCCTGAGAGGTTGATCTTGAGCTGGTCGACGCCGTACTTGGCGAACATGCGCACGCAGCGGCGCATCTCCTCGACGCCGCTGACGATCGCGCCGAAGGCGAACTCGTGCTGCGGCAGGTGCGGCGCCGTCGTGTCGCCCAGGCCGCCGGGCACGGTGATCTCCTGGCTCGCGGCGGTGTAGCGGGGGCCGACGATCGTGCCGTCGTTGATCGCGTTGCGGATCACCACGTCGAGCCGCGGCTTGGCGGTGGCCGCGCCGACGCAGCTGGTCCAGCCCATGTCGAGGTACTTCCTGGCCACCTGCGCGCACCAGAGGATGTGCTCCTCGGGCGGCATGCGCTGGATGCTGTCGAGCGAGGGCTGGTCGTTCCAGCTGAAGTGCGTGTGCGCCTCGACCATGCCCGGCATCAGGAACGCGCCGGCGCCGTCGATCACCGTGGCCCCCACCACGGGCGGCGTGCGCTGCCCGAAGCCGGCCTTGGTCACGCGCGTGATGCGGTTGCCGCTGACCAGCACGTCGCCGGTGAAGGGCGTCTCGCCGCCGCCGTCGAAGATGCGCACGTTGGTGAAGTGCACGTCGGCCATGGTGTGTCTCCTTACCGCACGCGATCCAGGAAGTCGCGCAGCAGGCGCTGCGATTCGGGGATGCGCTCGAGCGTCGGCCAGTGACCGCAGCGGCCGAGCACTTCGACTCGCGCGTCGGCGAGCCGGTCGGCGAGCTGGCGTGCACCCGACAGCGGCGTCACCACGTCCTCGTCGCCATTGACCACGAGCACCGGGCATCGGATCAGCTCGAGCCGCGCGGCACGCGACTCGGCCAGCGCCAGACAGTTGCGCGCGAAACCCTCTGGATCCTGGGCGGAGATCGAGTCGCGCACATAAGCCACCGTGAGCGGCATCGACTCGCGCGAGCTCGCGCTGAGCGCGGCCGTGCTGATCGCCTCGGCGATGTCGAACATGCCCTGCTCGCGGGCGGTGGCTGCACGGGCGCGCATGTTGTCGCGCATCGCAGGCACCGGCTCGGCCATCGCGCCGAACAGGGCCAGGCTGCGCACGCGGGACGGCTCCTGGGCCGCCAGGTGCTGCGCGATGATCGTGCCAAACGAGTGGCCCACGACATGCGCGCGGGCGATGCCCAGCGCCTCGCACACCCGCAGCACCGCCTGCGCATGCACTTCGGCCGACAGCTGCCCGCGGTGCGGCGTCGCCTCACCCAGGGCGTAAGCCTTGCTCGAGCGACCCGCCCCCGGCAGTTCGGGGCGCACGCACCGCCAGCGGCCGAGCGCGGGAAGCAGTGGCGTCCAGGCGTTCATGCTGCCGCCCAACCCGTGGATGAAGACCACTGGGTCGCCCTCGCCTCGGACATCCACGGCCATGCGGTCGATCCAGGCGATCGCCATCGTGCGTTCCTCAGGCCTCGAAGCGGTTCTCGATGGCGCCCAGGCCGTCGACCTCGACCCGCACCACGTCGCCCGCCGACAGCCAGCGCGGGGGCGAGAAGCCCATGCCCACCCCCGCCGGCGTGCCGGTGGCGATCACGTCGCCGGGGTAGAGGGTGATCCCGCGCGAGCAGGTCTCGACCAGCGTCGGGATGTCGAAGATCAGGTCCCGGGTGCGGCCGTCCTGGCGAAGCTCGGTATTTCCGCCTGCGGGCGTGACCCAGCCCCGCACGCGCGTGTCGCGCCCGTCGAGCTCGTCGGCGGTGACGATCCACGGCCCCATCGGGCAGAACGTGTCGAAGCTCTTGCCCAGGTCCCACTGCTGGTGGCGCACCTGGACGTCGCGCGCGGTGACGTCGTTGACGACGGTGTAGCCGAGCACGTGGTCCATCGCGCGCGAGCGCGGGATGTCACGCCCGCCACGACCGATGACCACGGCAAGTTCGCTCTCGTAGTCGATCTGCTCGCTCACGGCACGCCCGGGAAGCCGGACCGGGTCGAACGGGCCGACGACGGTCTCGGGCATCTTGGTGAAGACGATGGGCCACTCGCCGACCTCGCCGCCCTTGGCGCTGCGGAACACCGTGCCCGCGAGTTCCTCGGCATGAGCCCGGTAGTTGCGTCCAACGCAGAACAGGTTGCGCCGGGGGCGCGGCAGCGGCGCGCGCAGGCGGACGACCTCGGCGGGCAGGCGCGTGCCGGACTCGCGTGGCAGCGGCTCGCCACGGGCCAGCGCCTCGACGAGCGGCAGTACGCCGCGCGATGCGTCGCCCATCGCCAGCGGCGTCAACTCGCGACCGCACGGGGATGCCACTCCCACGTGGTCGCGACCGCCCCAGCTCCAGCAGGCCAAGCGCATCGTCCCTGTCTCCTCGTTATTGGGACCCGTCGCCGCGACCGAAGCCACGGAGCGGATCGAATGGTGAGACTTGCGTCTCATATCGGGACGGGTGGATCATAGGGGCGGGCGTGACAGGCCCACAAGCGAAACCACCCCATCCCTGCCCCGGTGGAAACCCGATGACGCGATCCGCTCCGCAACCCAGCGAAGCCCCGCCGGCGCCTCAGCGCGGCGTGAAAGCCGCCACCTTCCGTCTGCTGCTGCAGACGGCCATCGACCTGATCCAGACGGTGGGCCACATCCCGTCCGTCGCCGAGGTGGCGGTGCGCTCGAACGTCTCGCGCGCGACGGCCTATCGGTACTTCCCCAGCCGCAGCGCGCTCATCACCGCGGTGATCGACGCCTCGCTCGGCCCGGTGCGGAAGCTCTCGTCCGACAATCCCGATGGGCGCGCCCGCATCCGCGAACTGTTCGAGATGACGTTCCCGCGCTTCACCGAGTACGAAGCCCCGCTGCGCGCCGCCGCGCAACTCGCTCTCGAGCAGTGGGCCAAGGAGAAGGCCGGGCTGCTCGAGGAGGTGCCGTATCGCCGCGGCCACCGCATCCGTATCCTGCAGCACGCGCTTGCGCCCTTCGCCGGAGAGCTGCCCGCGCCGGTCCTGCGTCGCCTGCATCACGCGCTGTCGCTGGTCTACGGGATAGAGCCGTACATCGTCCTGAAGGACATCTGGGCGCTCGGCGACCGCGAGGTCGAGCGAACCGCGATGTGGATGGCCGAGGCGCTGATCGAGCACGCGGTGCGCGAGGCACGGGTCGCGGCGGGGACCGGCGGCACGACGCGCGCGCAAAGCGCCGCGGCGGCGCCGCGAAAGGCTCGCGCCCCGTCCCGGCGCCGCGCGCGCTGAGTGCACGCCCCGCTGCCCGACCAGCCGCGCCCCGACTGCCCACGTCCTGCCCACCCTCGACCCAATGACCCTGCACGATCCGACCTGGTACGACGACCAGTACAACAACCGCGCCCGCATCCCCGAGCATCCGGCGATCCTGCGCCAGTGGTCCGAAGGCTCCGCACGCGCGCTCACGTCGCACCCGCCGCAGGAGCACCGCTACGGCGACGGCGAGGCCGAGACGATCGACGTGTACGCCGCGCGCAGTCCGGGCGCACCGATCCTCGTCTACCTGCACGGCGGCTACTGGCGGGCCCTCGGCAAGCGCGACCA
>JALOSQ010000413.1 GCA_025458335.1 Ideonella sp. | reverse complement strand
CGCCAGCACCGGCAGCACCGCGCCGTTCATGGTCATCGAGACGCTGACCTTGTCCAGGGGGATGCCGTCGAACAGGATCTTCATGTCCTCGACGCTGTCCACCGCCACGCCGGCCTTGCCGACGTCGCCCACCACGCGGGGATGGTCGCTGTCGTAGCCGCGGTGCGTCGCCAGGTCGAAGGCGACGCTCACGCCCTGCCCGCCTGCGGCGAGCGACTTGCGGTAGAAGGCGTTGCTGTCCTCGGCGGTCGAGAAGCCCGCGTACTGGCGGATCGTCCACGGGCGCACCGCGTACATCGTGGCCTGCGGCCCGCGCACGAAGGGCTCGAACCCAGGCAGCGTGTCGGCGTGCGCCAGCCCCGCCAGGTCGGCCGAGGTGTACACGGGCTTGACGACGAGGCCCTCGGGCGTCGTCCAGTTCAGGGCCGCGAGGTCGCCGCCGGGCGCGGACTTGGCCGCGGCACGGGCCCACTGCTCGAGGGTCGCGGGGGTGAACTCGGGGGGTGCGCTCATCGACGGTCTCCTGGGCCCATGGCGGGCGGATGTTGCCGCGTCGCCATTGTGATTCATAATTATGAATCAGGAGCCAACGCCACGCTGACGCCGACCCGCCCCGCCCGGGCGGCGACACGCCACCTGGCCGCGAGACCCAGAGCCCCATGGACACGCCTGCGCGCACCGCCCCCTCGCTGGCCCGACGCGCCCTCTACGAGGATGTCGCGGACCGCCTGCGCGAGCAGATCTTCGCCCGCCGGCTCGAGCCCGGCAGCTGGATCGACGAGCAGGCCCTGGCCGCCGAGTTCGGCATCAGCCGGACGCCGCTGCGCGAGGCCCTGAAGGTGCTGGCGGTCGAGGGCCTCGTGACGATGAAGGTGCGCCGCGGCGCCTATGTGACCGAGATGTCCGTCGATGACGTCACCGAGGTCTTCCACCTGCTGGCCGTGCTGGAGAGCGACGCGGCCGGCGAGGTCGCCCGGCGCGCCAGCGCGACCCAGCTGGCCGAGCTCCAGCGGCTGCACGACGAGCTCGAGCAGCTCGAGGTGGCGGGCAATCGCTGGCGTGCGCAGATCGTCGCCGACCTGCGCAAGGTCATGAAGCTCAACCGCCATCACTCGCTGTTCCGGCGGGGACGCTTGAGCGACTCGCTCGCCGAGCACCGGCGTTCGCCCCTGTCACCCGGGGCGTGACAGCCGACTAAAAACCACACAGGCTCACGAACCTTGCGCCAGATCAGACGGCGCATCGGTTGTGGCCGGCGTGAGCCCGGGGGGTTTCCCGCGTTTGCGCTGGGTCAGATCTGCCCGACCCGCTCACGGCTGGAATCCGACTGCGGTCTGGATCGGTTCCAGATCGTCGTGCGGGCCGCGTATCGTCGATGCACCCGTCACGCCCAAACAAGCAGGACGAGACGGAGTGTGATCATGAGGATGCGTGTGGCCGTCATTGCCGCCGCCGCGATTGCCGCGGCCGCGGCGACGGGAGTCGGAGTCGCCCAGAACCAGGAGCCGATCCAGCCGATCGTGCCCCCGCAACAGGTGAACCTGGGCAAGGTGGAACTGGGCAAGAAGCTGTTTTTCGACCCGCGCCTGTCGAAGTCGGGCTTCATCTCGTGCAACTCCTGCCACAACCTGTCGATGGGCGGCACGGACAACATCCGTACCTCGATCGGCGACAAGTGGCAGCAGGGCCCGATCAACGCCCCGACGGTGCTCAACTCGAGCCTGAGCCTGGCGCAGTTCTGGGATGGCCGCGCGGCCGACCTCAAGGCGCAGGCCGGTGGCCCGATCGCCAACCCGGGCGAGATGGCGTTCAGCCACACCCTCGCCATCGACGTGCTGCAGTCGATCCCGGCCTACGAGCGCGAGTTCAAGAAGGTCTTCGGCAAGGACAAGATCGACATCGACCAGGTCACCTCCGCGATCGCGGAGTTCGAGAAGACCCTGGTCACGCCGAACGCCCGCTTCGACCAGTGGCTGCTCGGCAAGAAGGACGCCCTGACCGCGAACGAGCTCGCCGGCTACAAGCTGTTCAAGGAGAGCGGCTGCGTCGCGTGCCACAACGGCGCGGCGCTCGGCGGCACGTCGTTCCAGAAGATGGGCATCGTCGAGCCGTACAAGTCGTCCAGCCCGGCCGAGGGCCGCAGCGCGGTCACCGGCAAGGACGCTGACCGCTTCAACTTCAAGGTGCCCACGCTGCGCAACGTCGAGCTGACCTATCCGTACTTCCACGACGGGGCAGCCGACACGCTGGGCGAGGCCGTCGACGTGATGGGGCGCCTGCAGCTGGGCAAGAAGTTCAGCGCCGACGAGAACGCCAAGATCGTGGCCTTCCTGAAGACGCTGACCGGCGACCAGCCGACGTTCGCGCTGCCGATCCTGCCGCCTTCGAGCGACAAGACGCCGCGGCCGACGCCGTTCAAGTAAGCGGCGCGGGCGGCGGCTGCACCGCCGCCGCCCGATCCCGGCCGATCCTTCGGTCGTTGCCTGGAGGTTCTCCGATGCCCTTGCGAAGTTCGGTCACCCTGCAGCGGCGCCTGACGCTGGCGGGGATCCAGCCGACGCTGCAGCGCATGGCCGTCGCGGCCGCGCTGCTCGAACG
>JALOSQ010000412.1 GCA_025458335.1 Ideonella sp. | reverse complement strand
GCTGGCCGCGATGGTCGTGGCGGCCGAGGAGTTCGTGGCGCGCCACCCGCGACACGCCGGCTCGGTGGCCTTCCTGCTGACGAGCGACGAGGAAGGCCCCTCGGTCGATGGCACGGTCAAGGTCTGTGACTGGCTGCGCGAGCGCGGCGAACGGCTCGACTGCGCCATCGTCGGCGAGCCCACCTGTGCGGCGCGGCACGCTGTCGGGGCGCCTGCGCGTGCACGGGGTACAGGGCCACATCGCCTACCCGCACCTCGCGAAGAACCCGATCCACCTCATGGCGCCGGCCCTGGCCGAGCTGGTGGCGACCGAGTGGGACCGCGGCAACCGGCACTTCCCGCCCACCAGCTGGCAGGTGTCGAACATGCACGCCGGCACTGGCGCGACCAACGTGATCCCGGGCGAGCTGGTGATCGACTTCAACTTCCGTTACAGCACCGAGTCGACGGCAGAGGGGCTGAAGCGGCGCGTCGCCGACACACTCGCGCGGCACGGCCTTCGCGTGGGCCACGAGGTCGAGATCGCCTGGACGCTCGGTGGAGAGCCCTTCCTGACCGCCGAAGGCGAACTGTGCAGCGCCATCGCGGCCGCCATCCGCGCGGAAACGGGGATCGAGACCGAACTGTCGACCACCGGTGGCACCTCGGACGGGCGCTTCATCGCGAAGATCTGTCCGCAGGTGGTCGAGTTCGGTCCGGTCAACGCCAGCATCCACAAGATCGACGAGCACGTCGAGGTCGCGTCGATCGAACCCCTCAAGAACATCTACCGCCGCACCCTCGAACTTCTCGCCACATGACCCTTTACGAACTGGTCGAGGCCCAGAGCGCCCGCCTCCGTGAGGCGGGCGTTTCGTTTGGGCACGGGACGACCAACGCCTTCGACGAGGCCGCCTGGCTGGTGCTGCACACGCTGCGGATCGGCTTCGACGCGTTCGAGGCCCAGGCGCGTCGGCCGGTGACGCCCGCTGAGCAGGCCCGCGCCGAGGCCCTGGTCGGCGAGCGCATCGCCACGCGCAAGCCCGCGGCCTATCTGATCGGCGAGGCCTGGCTGCAGAACGTGCCCTTCACCGTCGACGAGCGCGTGATCGTGCCGCGCTCCTTCATCGCCGAACTGCTGGCCGACGGCGAGCAGACCGGCATCCTCGACGCATGGCTGAGCGAGGACACCCGGCGCGTCCTCGACCTGTGCACGGGCAACGGCAGCCTCGCGGTGATCGCCGCGCTGGCCTACCCCGAGGTGACGGTCGACGCCTGCGACCTGTCGGCCGACGCGCTGGAGGTGGCGCGCCTGAACGTGGAGCGCCATCGGCTCGGCGGGCGCATCCGCCTGTTCGAGTCCGACCTGTTCTCGCGCGTCGCCACCGGCAGCATGCAAAGCCTGCCGCCCGAGTACCGCCACGAGCCCAGGATCGCCCTCGACGGCAACGTGGCAGGCGGTGCGGACGGCATGGACCTGGTGCGGCGGATCGTCGCCGACGCACCGGGCCACCTCAGTGACATCGGTGTGCTCGTGCTCGAGATCGGCCACGAGCGAGCGAACTTCGAGCGCGCCTTTCCCCGGTTGGAGACCGCCTGGCTCGAAACCAGCGCGGGCGACGATCAGGTCCTGCTGCTGACGAAGCAGGCCCTGCTGGACTGGCAACGCCGGGCGGAGCGGACCTCGTGATCAGCCTGCGCAACCTCACCCTGCGCCGCGGCGCCAAGGTCGTCCTCGACGGCGCCACCCTGACGCTCAACCCTGGCGAGAAGGTCGGCCTGGTCGGCCGCAATGGCGCGGGCAAGTCGTCCCTGTTCGCCCTGCTCACCGGGCGGCTGCAGGCCGACGCCGGCGACGTCGAGGTGCCTGCACGCTGGGTCGCGGAGGGCCGCGTCGCCGAAGTGGCCCAGGAGATGCCGGAGGTCGACACGCCGGCCACCCGCTTCGTGCTCGAGGGCGACACCCGGCTGATGCGCGCCGAGGCGCAGCTCGCGGCAGCCGAGACGTCTGGCGACGGCCACGCGATTGCGGAGGCGCACCAGGCGCTGGCCGACGCGTCGGCGTTCGACGCGCCGGCGCGGGCGCAGGCGCTGCTGCTCGGGCTGGGCTTCCGCGCCGGTCAGCTCGAGCAGCCGGTTGCCAGCTTCTCCGGTGGCTGGCGCATGAGGCTGCAGCTCGCCCGCGCCCTGATGTGCCCGGCCGACCTGATGCTGCTCGACGAGCCGACCAATCACCTCGACCTCGACGCCCTGGTCTGGCTGGAGGCCTGGCTCAAGCGCTTCGACGGCCTGCTGGTCGTCATCAGCCACGACCGGGAGTTCCTCGACGCGGTCACGCGCATCACGGTGCACGTCGACGAGGGACGGCTGGTGCGCTACACCGGCAACTACACCGCCTTCGAGGAGATGCGCGCCGAGCGGATGCTGCAGCAACAGCAGCAGTACGAACGGCAGCAGCAGCGCATCGCACACCTGCAGAGCTTCATCGACCGCTTCAAGGCCAAGGCCACCAAGGCAAAGCAGGCTCAGAGCCGCGTCAAGGCGCTGGCGCGCATGGAGCGGCTCGCGCCGGTCCTGACCAGCGCCGACTTCGAGTTCGAGTTCCGCGAGCCGGCAAGCCTGCCGAACCCGATGCTGGCCTTCGACGGGGTGGCCTGCGGCTATCCCGGCAGCGCCCCCACCGCAGCGCCCGTGTCCATCCTCACCGGCATCGAGCGGTCCGTGCTGGCGGGGCAGCGCATCGGCATCCTCGGGGCCAATGGCCAGGGCAAGACCACCTTCGTCAAGACGGTGGCGGGCGAGCTGGCGCCGCTGGCCGGTCGCATCACCGAAGGCAA
>JALOSQ010000157.1 GCA_025458335.1 Ideonella sp. | reverse complement strand
CCGGCCGCCGGGTTGATCACCACGACCGGGCGCATCACGGGCCCGGGTGCCGGGCGGCCGACGCTCGATCAGCGCGGGCCGTCGCCGGGCGACTCAGCGGGCCGCCACCAGGGCGCCGATCTTGGCGCGATCGCGCGCCAGGGCCTCGCGGTCGGCCAGGCGCCGGAACCACAGCGTCACGGCCGTTGCGCTCAGCACGATGAACAGCGAATAGAGCACCGGGATCAGGAGCACCTGCTGCTGCAACTCGCCGGTGAAGGTGAGAGTGACGATCAGCACGGCCAGCGGCCCGTTCTGGATGCCGGTCTCCAGGGCGATGGTGCGCGAGCGGTTGGCGTCCTGCCGAAGCAGCCGGGACAGGCCGAACCCGAGCGCGATGCCGATCAACCCGAGACCGATCGCCGCGAAGTACACGGGCCACGGCGTGGTCATCAGCAGCTGGTAGTTGCGCGGCACCCACGAGACGATCAGGAACAGGATGACGACCACCCCGAGCAGGCCGCCGATGAGCTCGATCGTCGCGCCGATGTTGGGGTTGACCTTGCGCAGGATCATGCCGACGACAGTGGGCACCAGCAGGACCACCAGGACCTGGGCGACGTTGGCCGCCGGGATGACGAACTCGCCCGTGATCCCCGCGCGCCCGGAGTAGAAGTCGATGAGCACGGGCACCAGCGCCACGGCCACGAGGGTGGACACGCTGGTCATCATGATCGACAGGGCCAGGACGCCCTTGCTGAAGTACGCGAAGATGTTCGAGGTCGTGCCGCCCGGCATGCACCCCATCAGGATCAGGCCCACCGCGAGCGCCGGCGGCAGGCCGAGCGCCAGCGCCATCGCATAGCCGAGGAACGGCATGATCCCGTATTGGCACAGCAGCCCGATCAACACGCCCTTGGGCTTGCGGAACGCGATCAGGAAGTCGCGGAATGTCAGCGACGCCCCCATGCCGAGCATGATCACGGCCATCATCAGGCCCAGCAGGCGGGTTTCGGTTTCGGTCAGCATGGCGGGTCCTCGGCAGGGGCGTGCAGCGGGCTGGGCAGCGGCAGGTGGCGAGCGGGGCGTCGAGCAGACGGCGTGGTGCCGGACTCAGGCCGTCGTCGTCGCACTCGGGGCGGCCGTGGTGGCGGCCCCCCGCGCGAACTCCGCCTTCACCTCGGCCTTCAGGTCCTTGCGCAGGATCTTGCCGATGGGCGACTTGGGCAACTCGTCGCGGAACACGACCGACTTGGGGATCTTGTAGTCGGTCATCGTCTTGCGGCAGTGCGCGATCACCTGGTCGGTCGTGAGCGACTCGTCGCGCCGCACCACGTAGACGCGCACCGCCTCGCCGCTCTTCGAGTCCGGGATGCCGACGACCGCCGCCTCCATCACCGCGTCGAGCTGGCTGACCGCGTCCTCCACCTCGTTGGGGTACACATTGAACCCCGACACCAGGATCAGGTCCTTCTTGCGGTCGACGATCGTGAAGAAGCCGTCCGCGTCCATCACCGCGACGTCGCCGGTATAGAGCCACCCGTCCTTGAGCACCTTGGCCGTCTCGGCCGGCTGGTTCCAGTAGCCCCGCATCACCTGCGGCCCGCGCACGATGAGTTCGCCCGGCTGCCCGGCCGCCACCGGCCGGCCCTCGTCGTCGACCAGGCGCACGTCGGTGCCCGGCACCGGGATGCCGATCGAGCCGGCACGCCGGCGCCCGGTAAGCGGATTGAAGGTCACCACCGGCGAGCTCTCGGTCAGGCCGTAGCCCTCGGCGATGCGCGTGCCGGTGACCTGCTCCCAGCGTTCGGCCACCGCCTGGTGCAGCGCGGTGCCGCCGGCGATCGCCGCCTTCAGGTGCTTCGGCGGGTAGGCCGCGAACCACTCTTCGTTGAGCAGCGCATTGAACAGCGTGTTGACACCGGTGATCCAGGTGACCGGGGTGTTCTCGATCGCGCGCTGCAGGTTCTGGACCGGTCGCGGCGACGGGATCAGCACGTTGCGCGAGCCGGCGGCGTAGAAGCTCAGCAGGTTCGCGGAGAACGCGAAGATGTGGTACAGCGGCAGTGCGGTGAGCACGCACTCCTTGCCGGGCTCGATGTGGCTTGCGCCCATCGCGCGGATCTGCGCCATGTTCGTCAGCAGGTTGCCGTGCGTGAGCTGCGCGCCCTTCGACACGCCCGTGGTGCCGCCGGTGTACTGCAACGCCGCGGTCGTCTCCGGCCCCAGGCGCTGCCACCAGCCGCGCACCGCGGCCGCGCCGCCCAGGCGGTTCAGGTGCTCGCGGCCCAGCGCGATTGCGGCCATGAAGCGCTGATGCGGCACGCGGATCGGCGGCAGGGCCCGGTTCCACCAGCGCTGCACGCCGCGCACGATGCCGCGCGGGATCGCCGGGAACATCTCGGGCACGCTGGCCACCACGACATGGCGCACCGGGGTCTGGCCGACCAGTTCCTCGAGCTTGTCGGCGAACAGCTCCGTGATCACCAGCGCCTCGGCACCGGAGTCGCGGAACTGGTGCTTCATCTCGGCCGGGGTGTACAAGGGGTTCGTGTTGACGAGCACGCAGCCCGCCTTGAACACCCCGAACGCCACGACCGGATAGGCCAGGCCGTTGGGCAGCTGCACCGCCACGCGAGCGCCCTCGGCGAGCTTCAGCTCCTCACGCAGGTAGGCCGCGAACGCATCGGACAGGCCGTCGACCTGGGCGTAGGTCAGGCTGCCGTTCATGCCGTTCGGCACCACGGTGGTGAACGCCTTCTGGGCGGCGAACTGCTGGCTCGCCTCGTGGATCATCGCCGCGAGGTTCGGATGCGCGGACGCCGGCAACACGCGGGGGATGTCGGAACCGTACTGCGAATGCCAGACGTGAGGGTCCTGGACCGGGGCATCGGCACCGTTCATGGCAGCTGTCTCCTGTGGGGCGGTCGGGACGGCCGCGTTCGTTGCGCGCCGCCTGCCGGCCCGATCAAGGGCCTGCGCATGGGGCGCGGAGTGTAGGCAACCGGCGGGGTCATCGGCTCGGGACAGGTCCCTAGACCCCGCTGGCAGCGAGGCGGGGCCACAGGCCGCCACACCGAGGGTGAACTGATCGCGCGGAAGTGGTCTAACTTGGAGAAGCCCCCCCCCCCGATGCCGGGGTGACGGCGGTCGAGCGCCCGAAGGCTCCGGCCCCGAACACTTCAACCCTGAACAGGAACCCCCCATGAACGACACCCACGCCGCCAAGCAGAAGCTGGCCGAGGACTTCCGGCTGGTCATGGACGACATCGATGCGCTGATGCGCGCCTCGGCGAACAAGGCCGATGGCGAGGTCACCGCGCTGCGCACCCGCATCCGCGACCGTCTGGAAACCGCCCGGCACCGGGCGGCCGACCTGCAGGACCGCGCGATCGACCAGGCCAAGGAGGCGGCGCGCGCCACTGACGATTACGTGCACGAGCACCCCTGGGCGTCGGTGGGCATCGCGGCCGCCGCCGGCATGGTGCTGGGCCTGTTGATCGGCAGGCGCTGATGGGCGTGGTCGACGAGGGGCGGCGCCTGGCGGCGTCGTTGCTCGCGCTCGGCCGCATCCGCCTCGAGTTGCTGTCCATCGAGGTCCAGGAGGAGAAGCAGCGCGTCGCCGGCCTGCTTTTCTGGGCCGTGCTGGCGGCGCTGTCGCTGGGCTTCGCCCTGCTGTTCGCGGCGGCGTGGATCACGGTGGCGCTGTGGGACACGCACCGCCTGCTGGCCCTGGGGCTGTGCACGACCGGGCTCGCCGGCCTGGCAGGCTGGGGCCTCATGCGGCTTCGGGTCCTCACCGCGGCCCGATCGACGCTGTTCCGTGCCAGCCTGGGCGAGTTGCGGGCCGACGAGCAGGCCCTGCGCGGTGCGGCGCCCGCGCCCGCTGAACCGGCGCCTGGCCCGTGAAGCGGGGGCGCGCGCACGAACTGGCGCAACGCCGCGCCGACCTCTGCCTGGCGTCGGAGGTGGTGCGCACCCAGGTGGTGGCGTCGGCCAGCCGACTCGGCGGCGAGGTGCAGGTGCACCGCGACCGCCTGCAGGCCTGGTGGCGACCGATGCGCCGCGCCTGGCCCTGGTTGCTCGGCGCGGCCGGGATCGGCTGGGCGTGGACCCACCGGGCACGCCCGGGCGAACGCCCCGCGACGAGCCGCGGGCTCGGCCCCGCAGCGGGCCCCCCCGCGCGCCGCAGGCGCCGCGGCGCCCTGGGCTGGGCCTGGCTGGCGTGGCGGGTCTGGCGGGCGTGGTCGTCCAGCCCCGGCCGTGTGATTCGCCGGGCGTGGCGCTGGGACGTCGCGCGCCGTCGGGCCGGCGCTGGCTAGACTGCGCGCCCGGCGCCGCCGAGGTCCTGTCTCGGGGCCACCGGCCCCGCCGCGATCCCCACGGAAGGACATCGACGATGAAATGGCTGCGTTTCGAGCATGAGGGACGGGTGCGCCTGGGCTTGCTCGACGGCGAGACGGTGCTCGTGCACGACGGCGACCTGTTCGGCGGCCCGCAGGCCACGGGCGAACGCCTGCCCGCGGCGTCGATCCGCTGGCTCACGCCCTGCGTGCCGCGCACGATGGTGGCGCTGTGGAACAACTTCGCCGCCGCGGCGGCCAAGAACGGCTGGACACGGCCGGCCGAGCCGCTGTGGTTCCTGAAGGCGGCCGGTTGCCACGCGGCCCATGGCCAGGCCATCCCGTCGCCGCGGGCCGAGGTGGGCCGCATCGCCTACGAGGGCGAGTTGGCGCTGGTCATCGGCCGCACGACGCGCGCCGTCTCGGTGGCCGACGCGCCGTCGCATCTCTTCGGCTACACCTGTGCCAACGACGTCACCGCGATCGAGTTGCTCAACCGTGACCCGAGCTTCGCGCAGTGGTCCCGGGCCAAGAGCTTCGACGGGTTCGGCGCGTTCGGGCCGGTGATCGAGACGGATCTCGACTGGGCCGCGGGCTCGGTTCGCACGCTCGTGGGCGGCCGCGAGCGCCAGAACTACCCGCTGTCGGACATGTTCTTCTCGCCGGCCGAGATCGTCAGTGCGGTTTCGCAGGACCTGACGCTGGAGGCCGGCGACGTGATCCTGTGCGGGACCTCGCTCGGCGTGCTGCCGATGAAGCCGGGCACCACGGTCGAGGTGGTGATCGACGGCATCGGGACGCTGTCGAACGCGTTCGGCTGAGCGGCCGGCCCGCCTCCGGGCGCCGGGCCTCAGATCGACATGCGCTCGCGCACCCGGTCGGTCGCCATGTCGCGACCGGCGCCGCGCTGCACCACCTCGCCGCGCTCCATCACCAGGTACTGGTCGGCCAGCTCGGCGGCGAAGTCGTAGTACTGCTCGACCAGCAGGATCGCCGGTCGCCGGCCGCCGGCCCATGGCATGCCGCGCTCGGCCAGGCCGCGGATGACGCGGCCGATGTCCTTGATGATGCTCGGCTGGATGCCCTCGGTGGGCTCGTCGAGCAGCACCAGTTTCGGGCCGGCCGCCAGCGCGCGGGCGATGGCGAGCTGTTGCTGCTGGCCGCCCGACAGGTCGCCACCTCGGCGGCCGAGCATCTGCTTGAGCACCGGGAACAGCTCGAACAGCTCCTGCGGGATCGGTGTGCGCGCAGGGCAGTAGGCCAGGCCCATGCGCAGGTTCTCCTCGACGGTCAGCCGGCCGAAGATCTCGCGCCCCTGCGGCACGTAGCCCATGCCGCGGCGCACCCGTTCGTACGGCGTCAGCCGGGTGACATCGGTGCCGTCGAAGCGGATCTGCCCAGACTTGACCGCGACGACGCCCATCAGCGCCTTGAGCAGGGTGGTCTTGCCCACGCCGTTGCGGCCGAGGATGACCGTCACCTCGCCGGCCCTGGCCTCGAGCGAGACGTTGCGCAGGATGTGCGAGCCGCCGTAGTACTGGTGCAGGCTGTCGACGGTGAGCATCTCAGCGCCCCAAGGCTGTCGACGGTGAGCATCTCAGCGCCCCAGGTAGACCTCGACCACCTGCTCGTTGGCCTGCACGTCGGCCAGCGAGCCCTCGGCCAGCACGCGGCCTTCGTGCAGCACGGTCACCTTCTTGGCTGGCGCATCGGCCGAGCGTGCGCGGGTGAGGTCACCGACGAACTTCATGTCGTGCTCCACCACCACCAGCGAGTGACTGCCCTCGAGCGAGAGGAACAGCTCGGCGGTGCGGTCGGTTTCCTCGTCGGTCATGCCGGCTACCGGCTCGTCGAGCAGCAGGAGCTTGGGGTCCTGCATCAGCAGCATGCCGATTTCCAGCCACTGCTTCTGGCCGTGGCTGAGCAGGCCTGCGGTGCGCTGCGCCTGGTCCTTCAGGTGGATGAGCACCAGCACCTCGCCGATGCGGTCGAGCTGGGCGCCGTTGAGCCGGTGGGTCATCGCCGCGCGC
>JALOSQ010000156.1 GCA_025458335.1 Ideonella sp. | reverse complement strand
TGCGCTGACGCTCGACCGCTACGACGCCATCCGCGCCCGGCAGGCCGACGTGCAGCCGGCACCGAATGTGCTGTTCCCGATCCGGGAGGCCCCGATCGCCGGGGCGATGCCTGCTCCCGCCGCGCCGGCACCGCTGCCGGCGCCGGGCACCAGCGGCGGCGCCGAGCCAGCGCCCGTGTTGCCGGGCGGGCCGGCGCCCGCGGCCCCGCGGCCGGTGCCGCCCGCCCTCGGCGAGGCCACGCCCTAGCACCCGACCCAGCCGCTCCCCCCGCCGCCCCGCCAACGCCGCCGACACCATGGGCGCACGCCATCCGCTTCCCTACGCCTTCGCCAAGGCCCACACGCTGCTGCTTGTCGGAGGTCATGCGGCTGTACGACGTCGACGCGCTCGAGCGCGAGGCCGCGGCGACGCTGTCGCAACGCATCGCCGCCGCCTACGCCGGCGGCGAGTCGAGCGCCGCGACCGTGATCGGCGAGGTCGAGAGCAAGGTCGACCTGTCGCGGCTGATGCAGGATCTGCCGGCGGTGGAGGACCTGCTCGAGGCCGCCAACGACGCGCCGATCATCCGCATGCTCAATGCGCTGCTCACGCAGGCCGCCAAGGACGGCGCGAGCGACATCCACATCGAGCCCTACGAGCGCAGCTCGGCGGTGCGCTTCCGCGTCGACGGCACCCTGCGCGAGGTGGTGCAGCCGAACAAGGCGCTGCACGCCGCGCTGATCAGCCGGCTGAAGATCATGGCCGAGCTCGACATCGCCGAGAAGCGCCTGCCGCAGGACGGCCGCATCTCGCTGCGCATCGGCGGGCGGGCCGTGGACGTGCGGGTGTCGACCCTGCCCTCGGCGCACGGCGAGCGCGCGGTGCTGCGACTTCTCGACAAGACCGAGTCCAAGTTCAGCCTCGAGAGCCTCGGCATGGGCGGCGACACGCTGGCCCGCTTCAACAGCCTGATCCAGCAGCCGCACGGCATCGTGCTCGTGACCGGGCCGACCGGGTCGGGCAAGACGACGACGCTCTACGCCTCGCTGCAGCGGGTCGACACCGCCACCGTCAACGTGCTCACCGTCGAGGACCCGGTCGAGTACGAGCTGCCCGGCATCGGCCAGACGCAGGTCAACCCGAAGATCGAGCTCACCTTCGCCAAGGCCCTGCGCGCGATCCTGCGTCAGGACCCGGACGTCATCATGATCGGCGAGATCCGCGACTACGAGACCGCGCAGATCGCGATCCAGGCGTCGCTCACCGGCCACCTGGTGCTGGCCACGCTGCACACCAACGACGCGCCGAGTGCCGTGACGCGGCTCACCGACATGGGTGTCGAGCCCTTCCTGCTGAGCTCTTCGCTGCTCGGGGTGCTGGCGCAGCGCCTGGTGCGCAAGCTGTGCCCGCACTGCAAGCGCCAGGACGTCAACGGCCGCTGGCACCCGGTGGGCTGCGCCGAGTGCGGCATGAGCGGCTACAAGGGCCGCACCGGCGTCTACGAGCTGATGGTGGCCGACGAGGCGGTGCGCGCGCTCATCCACAACCGCGCCGCCGAGAGCCAGCTGTTCGTCGCGGCCGAGGCCGCGGGCATGCGGTCGATGCGCGAGGACGGTGAGCGCCTGGTGGCCGAGGGCGTCACCTCGCCCGAAGAGGTGTTGCGCGTGACGCGCGAGTGAGCGCAGCGCGCCGATGCCCGCGTACCGCTTCGAAGCCCTCGATGCCGCCGGCAAGGCCCGCAGCGGCCTGATCGAGGCCGACAACGCCAAGGCCGCGCGCTCGCAACTGCGCGCCCAGGCGCTGGTGCCGCTGGATGTGGCACAGGTCAGCGCGGGTGCGTCCGGCCCGTCCTCGATGCCGCGGCTCGCGCGCAAGGTGTTCAGCTCGACGGCGCTGGCGGTCTGGACGCGCCAGCTCGCCGGGCTGGTGGGCTCCGGGCTGCAGCTCGAGCGCGCGCTCACAGCCCTGTCCGACGAGGCCACCGACCGCCCTCGAGCTTCGCCAAGGCCCTGGCGACCGTGCCGCGCGAGTTCGACGACGTCTACCGCGGCGTCGTCGCCGCCGGCGAGGCCAGCGGCTCGCTCGGCGCGGTGCTCGAGAGCCTGGCCGACGACCTGGAGGAGCGCCAGGCGCTGAAGGCCAAGCTCGTCGGCGCGGCGCTGTACCCCGCGATCGTGTCGCTGATCGCCGTGGTCATCGTCGTGTTCCTGGTGACCTACGTCGTGCCGCAGGTGGCGTCGGTGTTCACCGGCTCGAAGCGGTCGCTGCCGGCGCTCACCACGGCCATGCTCGCGATCAGCGGCTTCGTGCGCGAGTGGGGCTGGCTGATGCTGCTCGCGATCGTCGGTGGCGGCATCGCGCTCGCGGTGTCGCTGCGCAGCGAGGCTTTCCGCGAGCGCTTCGATGCGGCGTGGCTCACGCTGCCGGTGATCGGGCGGCTGGCGCGCGGCTACAACGCCGCGCGCTTCGCCGCCACGCTGGCCATGCTGGCTGGCGCGGGCGTGCCCATCCTCAAGGCGCTGCAGGCGGCGGCCGAGACGCTGGGCAACCGCGCCATGCGGCGCGACGCGCTCGACGCGCTGGTCCAGGTGCGCGAGGGCGCACCACTGGCCTCGGCCCTTGCGGGCAAGAAGCGCTTCCCGGGTCTGCTCGCGATGTTCTCGCGCCTGGGCGAGCAGACCGGCCGCCTGCCGCAGATGCTCGACCGCGCGGCCCGCCAGCTGGGTGCCGAGGTGCAGCGGCGCGCGATGCAGCTGGCCACGATCCTCGAGCCGCTGCTCATCGTCGCGATGGGCGGTGTCGTCATGCTGATCGTGCTGGCCGTGCTGCTTCCGATCATCCAGCTCAACACCTGGGTGCGCTGAGCCGCTGGCAGCCGGCCGGTGCGGCTGCTGATCGCTGGCGCCATCGCGTCGAGCGGACATCGTTCACGCGATCCGGGCGGCGCTGGCACGGCGCCTGCATGCGCCCCCTCCGTCGAAGGGTCGAAGTGCGCCGCGATTCGGGGTCTTCCGGGATGGTGGCGCCGGCCGGCGCTTTGCTTCAATGGCCGTGACGTCATGCTGTCGGAGGTGTCGATGGGATCGTCGAACAGTCTGGTGCCGGTGTCGAACGGAACGGCGCGACCCGTTGCGCGCCAGGACATCCCGATCGCCCGCATGCGCACGCTCTACGAGGTCGAGACGGTCGGCCGTCGCCTCGACAAGCTGCCGCCGAAGGACCACGAGTCGCTGCGCTCGACCTACGAGCGCATGCTCGAGAAGGGCCCCGAGCGCTTCCAGGTCAAGCCCTCGGGCCTGCCGGTGATGGATCGGTTGTACGACGAACTGCCCAACTTCGCCGAGGTGCTCGACGACCTGCGGCGCCAGATCGCGCTGTGCGAGGACAGCAGCGATGCGCTCGAGGTCACCCCGCTGCTGCTGCTGGGCCCCCCGGGCGTGGGCAAGACGCACTTCGCGCGCCAGGTCTCGCAGCTGCTGGGGACCGGCTACGGCTTCGTCAGCATGAGCTCGCTGACCGCGGGCTGGGTGCTATCGGGCGCGAACAGCCAGTGGAAGGGCGCCCGGCCCGGCAAGGTGTTCGAGACCCTGGTCGACGGCCAGTACGCCAACCCGGTGATGGTGATCGACGAGATCGACAAGGCCGGAGGGGAGCACGCCTACGATCCGCTGGGCGCGCTGTACAGCCTGCTCGAGCACGACACGGCCTCGACCTTCATCGACGAGTTCGCCGAGGTCCCGATCGACGCCAGCCAGGTGATCTGGGTGGCCACCGCGAACGATGCGCGCTCGATCCCGGAGCCGATCCTGAACCGCATGAACGTGTTCGAGGTGCAGGCGCCCGATGCCGAGGCGGCGCGACGCATCGCGACGCAGCTGTACCGCAGCCTGCGCGGCGCGCACGACTGGGGGCAGCGCTTCGAGGCCGACCCGCGGTCCGAGGTGCTCGACCGCATGGCTGAACTCGCCCCGCGGGAGATGCGCCGTGCCTGGATGACGGGGTTCGGCAATGCCAAGCTCGCAGGTCGCGACCACGTGGCGGTGGCGGACCTGCCCAACGCGAACGCAGGTCGTCGATCGCCGATCGGGTTCGTGCACTGAGCGTGGCCCAGGCCCGGCGACACGCCGCCAAATGAAAACGGCCGAGGGGCGAAATGCCCGTCGGCCGCTGCCAACCCGACCACAGGGATCGGGAGAACGCTCAGGCGAGCGTGGTCAGACCTTCTTGGCCCAGGCGCTGCACCAGCCGGGGCCGGCGACCTGCTTGGCACCGAACAGCGGACAGCCGCCCCACGCATCGGTGGCCTTGCCCTGGAACAGCTGGCAATTGGTGCACTTCTGGTCGTTGGTGTGCTTCGGGAACTTCGCGCGGTCGACCTTGGTGGTGTCGTGCTTGTAACCCAGCGCGACGGCCTGGGGGTCGTTCTCCTCGAGGCGCGTCTGGGCCGTGGCAGCGCCCGCGGCGGCCAGCGCCGACGTGCCGGCGACCACTTGCATCATGAAGACGCGACGATTCGACAGGGACATGGAATGCTCCGTAGGTTGGACTGGGGAGAGCGTCCGGCCGGTCACCCGGTCAGGGAATCGGACCGTGCCACACTAGAACGCCGGCGGCGAAGTGTGGATGACAGCCGTCATGCTCCGGATCGGGAATGTTCCCAAACCGAACCCGGATGTTGCCGTGAAACCGCGGTCGGCCGCTCTCGGGCCGACCGGTAGCCGACGATGCCTGTCACCCTCGACAACCAGCTCGTGGTCGCGATCTCGTCGCGCGCGTTGTTCGACTTCGAGGAGGAGAACCGCGTCTTCGAGGCTGCCGACGACCATGCGTACATGCAACTCCAGCTCGGGCGCCTCGAGACGGCCGCCAAGCCCGGGGTCGCGTTCTCGTTGGTGAGAAAGCTTCTCACTTTCAACCTCAGCCAGGACCGGCCGCGCGTCGAGGTCGTGATCCTGTCCCGCAACGACCCGGTCTCGGGCATGCGGGTGTTCCGGTCGGCCCGGCACTACGAGCTGCCGATCCAGAGGGGGGTGTTCACCCGCGGAGAGACGCCGTGGCGCTACCTGCGGCCGCTGGCGGCCAACCTCTTCCTGTCGGCCAACGAGGCCGACGTGCGTTCGGCCCTGGCCGCCGGCGTGCCGGCCGCGCGCGTGTTTCCACAGTCGGCGCGCGCCTCCGACGCCCACCCGGGCGAGGTGCGCATCGCCTTCGACGGCGACGCCGTGCTGTTCTCCGACGAGGCCGAGCGCGTCTACCAGTCGCGGGGCCTCGACGCGTTCCAGGCCCATGAGCGCGACCGCGCGGCGACCCCATTGGCGCCGGGTCCGTTCAAGCCCCTGCTCGAGGCCCTTCACCGGTTGCAGCGCGAGCCGGCCGGTGCGATGCGCATCCGCACCGCCCTGGTGACGGCCCGCAGCGCGCCGGCTCACGAGCGAGCGATCCGCACCCTGATGGACTGGCAGATCGACGTGGACGAGGCGATGTTCCTCGGCGGACTGCCCAAGGGCGAGTTCCTGCGCGAGTTCCAGCCGGACTTCTTCTTCGACGACCAGACCGGCCACATCGAGAACGCCGCACCTCATGTGCCGGCGGGCCACGTCGCCGCCGGGGTCTCCAACCCATGAACGGGCCTCCCGCCGGCTCCCCTGCCGGGCCAGGTGGCAGCGCCTCGCCCGCCGCCCGTGGCTGGAAGCGGCTCTGGCAGCCGCGGCGCCCCGCGTTCTGGCTGCTGGTGGCGTTCAACCTCATGTCCTCGGCCTGCGCCTGGGCGCTCAGGGCCTTGCCGTTGCACGACGCCGGCATGCTGTTGATCGGCAGCCTCGGGCTGCTCAATGCCATCTTCGGGCTGGTCGTGGCGTGGCGACTCTGGCAAGGCCACTGACGCGCCGTCGAGCAGCGCCCCCCTCGCCGGCTCAGGGGGGTGTCGGCGCCGGCGGATGCCTCAGTCGATCGAGATCGAGCACCCGCACGCCGCCGTACTCGACCTGGATCAGACCTCGCGCCTCGAGCGTGCGCAGGGCCTGGTTCACGCGCTGGCGCGACAGCCCCACCAGGTAGCCGAGTTCCTGCTGCGTGATGCGCAGCAGCGACTTCACACCTGGGTACAGCCTCGGGTGGAACAGCGCGGCCAGGCTGAGCGCGACCCGGGCGTCGACGTCGCCGAGCCGGTCGATCTCGCGCGCGGCGATGAACTGGCCCAGGCGCTCGTTGAGCTGCGTCATGACGAACCGGTTGAACGGGATGCTTCGGTCGGCCAGCCAGTGGAAGGTGTCCACCGTGATGCCGGCCACGACACTGCGCCGCAAGGCCTGGATGTTGTAGCGGTAGGGCTCGCGCTTGAGCACGGTGCCCTCGCCGAACCACCCGCCGGGCGGCACGCCGGTGAACGTGATCGGGACGCCCAGCAGGCTGTCGTTGCTCATCTTGAGCAGGCCGTCGAGCAGCCCGAACCAGTAGGTCACCGGCCGGCCGGTGCGGCACAGCAGCTGCCCCGCCTCGAGCTGCACCACCCTCAGGTCGGCCACCGCCCGGGCGCGCTCCTCGTGCTGCAGCAACGCGAGCCAGGGGATCTGGCCGATCTCGTCAGGCGCGATGGCGCGCGCCCGCGCTCGCAGGTCGGCGCCTGACAAGCTCGGGGGCGCGTGGACACGGGTCGCCATGCCTTGGGGAAATCACTGTCGGGACGTTCCCCTGGATTGTCGCCAGACCGACAGAACGACGTCAAAGTCATGCCTACATTGCGTCGACCGGGGGCCCGTGTCGACAGCGGGCTTCAACGATCGCTGACCACCACCCGTGACGACGAGCGCCACCTTCCCCCTTCGCCTTCTCGAGCACGCCAGGCAGCGCCCGCAGGCCGCTGCGCTGCGGGTCAAGGAGTTCGGCATCTGGCAGACGACGACCTGGTCGCAGCTCGCGGCGCTGGTCCGCCAGTTGGCCGGGGGCCTCGCCGAGGCCGGACTGAAGCGGGGCGACCACATCGTCGTCGTCGGCGAGAACCGGCCACGGCTGTACGCCACCATGCTGGCCGCCCAGTCGCTGGGCGCGATCCCCGTGCCCCTGTACCAGGACGCGGTGGCGGCCGAGTACGTCTATCCCATCCGCAACGCCGATGTCGCGTTCGTGGTGGTCGAGGACCAGGAACAGGTCGACAAGATGATCGAGGTGCGCGGCCAGTGCCCCCGGCTTGCGCGCATCTGGTACGACGACCCGCGCGGCCTGCGCAACTACCGCGAGCCTGGGCTCGCGTCACTGGACGACCTCGCGGCCGCGGGCATGGCCTGGGAGGGCGCCCACCCCGGCTTCTTCGACGCCGAGGTCGCCAGGACCCAACCTCACGACGTGGCGGCGATGTTCTTCACGTCCGGCACCACGGGCAACCCGAAAGGCGTCGTGCACACGCACTTCACGCTGCTCGACCGCGCGGTGGCCGGCGCGAAGTTCGACCGGCTGACCGAGCGCGAGGAGGTGCTGGCGTATCTGCCCCCGGCGTGGATCGGGCAGAACATCTTCAGCTACGCGCAGTGGCTCGCCTGCGGCTACGTCGTCAACTGCCCGGAGTCGTCGTCGACCGTGATGATCGACCTCAAGGAGATCGGGCCGACCTACTACTTCGCGCCGCCGCGCGTCTTCGAGGGCTTGCTCACCAGCGTCACGATCCGCATGGAGGACGCCGGAAGGCTCAAGAAGTGGCTGTACGACCGCTACATGACCTTGGCCCGGCGCATCGGTCCCGCGCTGATGGATGGCAAGCCGGTCGGCCTGCTGGACCGCTTGAACTACCGGCTCGGCGACTTGTTGGTCTACGGGCCGCTGCGCAACACGCTTGGCTTCAGCCGCGTGCGCGTCGCGTACACGGCCGGCGAGGCGATCGGCCCGGACCTGTTCACCTTCTACCGCTCGATCGGCATCAACCTGAAGCAGTTGTACGGCTCCACCGAAACCGCGGTGTTCGTCTGCCTGCAGCC
>JALOSQ010000155.1 GCA_025458335.1 Ideonella sp. | reverse complement strand
GCGATGATCGTCGACTCGTCGGCGCTGCCCGAGCAGGTGGTGGCCGACGTGATCGCCTCGGCCTTCGACAGCGCCGGCCAGCGCTGCTCGGCGCTGCGCCTGCTGTGCCTGCAGGAGGAGACCGCCGACCGCGTGCTCGAGATGCTGCGCGGCGCGATGCGCGAGCTGCGCGTGGGCGACCCGGCCCGCCTGGCCACCGACATCGGCCCGGTGATCGACGACGAGGCCCGCGCGGCGATCGAGAGGCCCGCGCGGCGATCGAGCAGCATGTGGAGGCGATGCGCTCGCGCGGCCGCCGCGTGCACCGCGAGCCCGGCCAGGGCGGCGCCCTGCCGGGCACCGGCACCTTCGTCGCGCCGACGCTGATCGAGATCGGCGACGTCGCCGAACTGCAGCGCGAGGTCTTCGGCCCGGTGCTGCACGTGCTGCGCTACCGGCGCGAGCGGCTCGGCGCGCTCATCGAGTCGATCCGCGCCACCGGCTACGGACTCACCATGGGCCTGCACACCCGCATCGACGAGACCATCGTGCAGGTCCGCGCCAGCACGCCCGCGGGCAACCTCTACGTCAACCGCAACATGGTCGGCGCGGTGGTGGGCGTGCAGCCCTTCGGCGGAGACGGGCTGTCGGGCACCGGGCCGAAGGCGGGCGGGCCGCTGGCGCTGTTCCGCCTGCTGGCCAGGCCACCGCAGGACGTGCTGGCCCGGGCGGTCGGCAGCGCGACCGATCACGTGGCCCCGGGCCACCCCGATGCCCCGGACGCTGCGCCGCCCGATGTCGACCGCGCCGCCTCGCGCGCCGGCCACGCCGAGCCGGTCGCCGGCCTGTTACCGACGCCGGCGTTTGCCGCCTTGCGGACCTGGGCCGACGCCCACGACCCGGCGCTCGCCGCGACTGCACGGCGCCTGGCTGCCCGCACCGGTCCCGGCGCCTCGGTGACGCTGCCCGGCCCGACCGGCGAGCGCAACGTGTATGCCCTCGACGGCCGTCACGGCGTGCTGTGCCTGGCCGCCCGCGAGGCGGACCAGCTCGTGCAGCTGGCCGCCGTGCTGGCGGTCGGTGGCCGTGCTCTGTGGCCCCGCACCGCGGCAGCCTTGCTGGACCGGCTGCCGGCCGAGGTGCGCCGGGCCGTCACCCTGGTCGACGACGGCCTCGGTCCGTCACAGCCGCTCGAAACGGTGCTGCTGCACGGCAGCCCCGACGACCTGGCAGCGTTGCAGCAGCGACTGGCCGCACGCCCGGGCCCGGTCGTCGGGGTCGAGCGGCTCGCACCGGGCGATGCCGAGGTGCCGCTCGAGCGCCTGGTGCGCGAGCGTTCGATCAGCCTGAACACCGCGGCCGCCGGCGGCAACGCCTCGCTGATGACGCTCGGCTGAAAGGACCCGACCTCAGCGTGCCGCCGCCCGCCGGACAGCCCCGTCAGGTGCTGTCCGACGCGAACCGATACCCGACACCGGTCTCGGTGAGCAGCCAGCGCGGCCGCGATGGGTCGTCCTCGATCTTCTTGCGCAGGTTCGCCATGTGCACCCGCACGTAGTGCGTGTCGTCGGCGTGCGAAGGTCCCCAGAGCTCCTGCAGCAGCACACGGTGGGTGAGCACCCGGTCGGGCCGTGCGGCCAGCAGCGTGAGCAGCCGATACTCGATCGGGGTCAGGTGCACCAGGTCGCCAGCCCTCGTGACACGGCGATGCGCGCGGTCGATGGTCACGTCACCGAAGCTCAGCACGGCCTCGTCCGGTCCGGCCATCTGCCGCCGCCGCAGGTGGGCCCGCGCCCGGGCCAGCAGCTCGGCCGAGCCGAACGGCTTGACGAGGTAGTCGTCGGCGCCGGCATCCAGGGCCCGCACCTTGTCGCGTTCGCCCGCCCGCGCCGACAGCACCAGCACGGGCGCCGACGACCAGGCGCGGAACTCCCGGATGAAGTCCACGCCGTCGCCGTCGGGCAGGCCCAGGTCGACCACGACCAGGTCGGGGCGCCGGGTGCCCGCCTCGACCAGCCCGCGCTGCACGCTGGCCGCCTCGGTCACGTCGTGGCCCTCGGACTCCAGCGCCACCCGCACGAAGCGGCGGATGTCGGCGTCATCCTCGACGACGACGATGCGCGAACCGGACCCGCTGGGCGGATGGACCTGCGTCATGACTCGACCGCCGGCATCACGTCATCGCCGGCCGGCATCGCGGGCGGCTGCCCGAGCGGCAGGATGATCGAAAAGCGTGCCCCACCACCGGGCGCATCCTCGGCGTCGATGTGGCCGCCATGGGCCTCGACGATCGCCCGACACAAGGCCAGACCGAGTCCGACACCGGGCGTCGCGCTCTCTCGCTCGCCGCGTGCGAACTTGCGGAACAGGTCGCCGCGCCGCTGCGGCGGCAGGCCGGGGCCCGTGTCGCGCACGACCATCTCGACCGCGTCGCCTTGTCGATGAGCCTCGATCACGACCTGCGCCGACGGTGGTGTGTACTTGGCCGCGTTCTCCAGCAGGTTCACCAGCACCCTTTCCATGAGCACCGCGTCGAGGCGCACGAGGGGCAGGTGGTCCTCGACCTCCACGCAGACGCGGTCGCGCGGCAGGATCTGGGCGGTGGCGGCAACCGAAGCCCCGATGACCTCCTCGACCGGCTGCCACTGGAAGTCCAGCGAGACCGCACCCGACTCGAGCCTGGCCATGTCGAGCAGGTTGTCGACCATGGCACTCATGCGCCGGGCAGTGGCGGCCATCGCGCCGGCCAACTCCACCTGCTCCGGCGACAGCGACGGACGGGTCAGCGGCAGCGACTCCGACAGGCCCACCAGCGACGCCAGCGGCGTGCGCAGGTCGTGCGAGACCGCCGACAGCAGCGAGTTGCGCAGCCGCTCGCCTTCGACCTCGACCGCACTCGCCTGCGCGACCTCGATGTAGTGCAACCGCTCGAGGGTGCTGCCGACGAGCGCGGCACACGTCTCGAGCCACTGGCGATCCTCGGCGCTCCACGCCACGGCGCCTGGCGCCGCGAGGGCCAGCGCACCGCGCACGGCCATCGTGCCCTGCAGCGGGAACACGAGCGCACCGGGCACCGTGTCATCGCCGGTCGCGCCGGGATGCCCGTCGGCCACGGCTTGCGCTCGCTGCGCGAGCCCAGCGGCGGCCGTCCCCCGCACCAGCCGGAGTCGACCGCCGAGGTCCCGCATCCACAGCACGGGCGGCGTGCCGAAGTGACGCCGCACGAACTGCTCGGTGATGTCGGCGACCTGGTCGACGGTCAGCGCCTGCCCCAGTTCGCGCGAGATGCCGTAGAGGCTGAACACCTGTCGCTCGCGCTGCCCCGCCGCATGAGCCTGGGCCTTGAGCCCGGCGGTCAGCTGCCCGACGATCAGCCCGACGATCAGCATCACCGCCAGGGTGAAGACGAAGCGCTCGTCCGCCACCGACAGCGACAGCCGAGGCGGCACGAACGCCAGGTTGAACAACAGCACCGACAGGCCCGCGGCCAGCAGGGCCGGCCCCCGGCCGAAGACCGCGGCCGCACCCACCACGGCCAGCATGAACACGAGCACGAGACTGGCGGTGTCCAGCACCGGCGCCAGCACGGCGGCAACCGGCACGGCCGCCAGGCACAGCAGCACCGCCCCGGCATAGCCCGCCCACGCGCGGCGTCGGCGCGGTGCTGCGGCCGGGGTCGAAGCCGGGTCACCAGGCGTGATCACGCCATCACTGTAGGCGAGCCCAACAGGCGCCGGCGGCCCGCACGGACGGCGGCGTGTCAAGGCGATGTCAAGACTCGCACCGGGTACATCAAGATCGCATCAAGACGACCGTCGCGGGCTTGGCCCGCCGATCGTGGCGTGCCCAGAATGCGCCGGTCATGGCGCCCCCGATGCGACGCGTGCTCCACCCCAATCGCGCGGTGGCCCTGCTCTTCCTGCTGCTGATCGCGGTCGGCACGATGCTGCTGATGCTGCCGCTGTCGCAGGCCGAGGGCCAATCCGCTCCTTGGCTGACGGCCCTGTTCACCGCGGTGTCGGCCGTCTGCGTGACAGGTCTCGCGGTCGTCGACACCGGCACCTACTGGTCGCCTTTCGGGCAGGCAGTGGTCCTGGTCCTGATCCAGCTCGGCGGCTTCGGGTTGATGACGGCTGCCGCGCTGCTGGGGCTCATGGTCAACCGGTCGCTGCGCCTTCGCTCACGGCTGGTCACCCAGGCCGAGACCCACAGCATGGGGCTGGGCGACGTCGGCAGCATCGCGCGCGTCGTGTTGATGGTGACGGTGGTCTGCGAGGCGCTGCTCGCCGCGGTTCTGACCACGAGGCTGCATTTCGGCCACGGCATGCCCCTGCCCGAGGCCCTGTGGAGCGGCGTCTTCCACGCCGTCTCGGCCTTCAACAACGCCGGCTTCAGCCTGCACGGCGACAGCCTGATGCGCTACGCCGGCGATGGCTGGATCCTGGTGCCGGTGATGATCGGCATCGTCATTGGCGGCATCGGCTTCCCGGTGCTGCAGGACCTCCGGGCACGGGTGCGGGACCCGCGCCACTGGTCGCTCCACACCAAGCTCACGCTCGCCGGCAGTGCCGTGCTGATGGTGGGCGGTGCCGCGTGCCTGCTGGTGTTCGAGTGGTCGAACCCGCGCACGTTCGGCCCGATGCCGGTGGCCGACAAGATCCTGTCAGCGGCATTCGCGTCGGTGTCGGCGCGCACCGCCGGCTTCAATACGGTCGACATCGGCGCCCTCATGCACGAGAGCCTGGCCCTGCACTACCTGCTGATGTTCATCGGCGGCGGCAGTGCAGGCACTGCGGGTGGCGTGAAGGTCACCACGGCGGTCATCCTGCTGTTGCTCGTGGTGGCCGAGGTGCGCGGCCGGCCCGACAGCGAGGCCTTCGGCCGCCGCGTCTGCGCGCCCGCGCAGCGCCAGGCCATCACGGTGCTGGTCCTCGGCAGCGGCATGGTCGTGCTCGGCACGCTCGCGCTCCTGCGCGTCACCGACCTGCCCACTGACCAGGTGATCTTCGAGGCCATCTCGGCCTTCGGAACGGTGGGCCTGTCCACCGGCATCACCGCGCAGCTGCCACCGACCGGCCAGCTGACGCTCATCGTGCTCATGTACGTCGGCCGTGTCGGCACCATCACGCTGGCCACGTCGCTTGCCCTCGGCGAGCGGCGCATGCCCTGGCGCTATCCCGAGGAGCATCCGATTGTTGGGTAAGTTGTTCACCGAGCAGTACGCCTTCGGCGATGGCGACAGCGTGGTCGTGATCGGGCTGGGTCGCTTCGGCGGCGCCGTGGCCGAATCGCTGATGAGCCTGGGCCACGACGTGATGGGCATCGACCGCGATGCCGAGCCCGTGCAGGCCTGGGCCGACCGCCTCACGCACGCGGTGCAGGCCGACGCGACGAACGTGATGGTGATGCGTCAACTCGGCGTGGCGGACTTCCGTCACGCGATCGTCGGCATCGGCGACAACCTCGCCACCAGCCTGATGACCGTGATGGCGCTGGCCGAGCTGGAGGTCGGCGACATCTGGGTCAAGGCGCTGACGAACGACCATGCCCGGATCGCCGAACGTATCGGGGCCCACCACGTGGTCTTTCCGGAAGCCGACATGGGCGAACGGGTCGCGCACCTCGTGTCGGGTCGCATGATCGATTACATCGAGTTCGACGACGGTTTCGCCATCGCCAAGATCCATGCGCCCGCCGACACGCACGGCCGCACGCTGGCCGAGGCTGTCGTGCGCGAGAAGTTCGGCGTGACCGTCGTTGGAATCAAGCGGGCGCACGAGGATTTCCGTCATGCCACGCCCGAAACGCGCGTGCTCCCGGGCGACCTGCTGATCGTCTCGGGACCGACCCGCCAGGTGGAACGGTTCGCAGGCCGGCCCCGGCGCTGAGACCCGCGCACCTGGAGCGCCGGCCCGGGGGCTCAAGACCCACTCCGCGAAGCCGATACCCCCGCAAGGCCCCGGCTGACGGGGTGCGCGGAGGAGACCCCGGATGTTGCGCGTCTGCAGGATCATGCTCGAGCCGGGTGTGCGGCTCATGCGACAGCTGCGCCTGCCCTTCAAGGTGGGCCTGATCGGGCTGATGCTGTTCGTGCCGATGGTTCACCCTGTCCGAGCACGCGGGCGCCCAGGTCGTGCGGTCCCTGCTCGTCACGACGGCCGAACTGCAGCGGGTGCGCGGCCTGAACCACCGTGCGCTGAACGGCGACCAGGGAGCGGTCGCGCCGCGCGACGCGGCCCGGTCGCGTCTGCAGGAGCACCTGCGCCGCGTCGACGGCCTGCTGGCCGACACGCCCGACTTCACCCTCGAGGACCAGTGGCCCGGCGTGCGCGATGCGATCGGCGCGCTGGCCGCGGGCCGACACGACCCGATGCGGCTCGAGGCCTTCCGGCAGCACACCGAACAGGTCGAGGCGCTGCGGCAACTCGTGCTGGCGGCCGCCGAGCGATCGGGGCTGCTGCTCGACCCGGTGGCCCAGACCTATTTCCTGATGGACATGAGCGTCGAGCGCGTGCTGCCGTGGACCGAGACGCTCGGCCTGGTGCGCGGCGAAGGTGCCGGCCTGCTGGCCCGCGGCGATGCCAGCAGCGCCGAACGGGCCCGCGTGCTCGGTCGCATCGACCAGCTCGACCGTCAGCTCGCCGATGTGCAGTGGCGTGCAGGGGCGCTCGAGCGCTCGGGCACGCCGCGCTCCGAGGCACAAGGCCGCGCGCTCGCGCTCAGCCGCGACTTCGCCAACCGGGCACGCACGGTGTTCAGCGCCGAGGCGCTCGAGGGCGAGGCCCAGGTGTACTTCGACCAGGGCACCCAGGCCATCGACGCCGTGCTGGCCTATGGCGACGAGGTGCAGGGCCGGCTCGGCGAGGCGCTGCTCGAGCGAGTTCAGCAGAAGACCCAGGCGCTGTGGCTGCAAGGCGCGGTGTCGCTGGCCGGCGTG
>JALOSQ010000154.1 GCA_025458335.1 Ideonella sp. | reverse complement strand
CTGGGGCCGGCCATTTCGGCGGATCGACGCGTCAGGGGATCCCTAGGATGCCGAGACCGCACCTGCGCTGGCACTTGACCCACGCAGGCACGGCCGCGCCATCGCGCCCAGGAGCCCTTGCGTGTCCGACCTCTCCCGACCGTTGCCGGAGTCTCTGCCCGCCGAATCCTTCCTGGATTCCGGTCGGCCGAGCCAGATCTTCCTCGAGGCGGGCGAGGCGACACGATCCAAGCCCAAGGCGCAGCCGCCGGCCCCGTTCGCCTGGCCGACGCCGCCCTACGCGGCCTACCCGCCGCCGCAGCCCCAGGCCCGCCCGATGCTCTGCGACATCGTCGGGCTGAACGGCAAGGTCACCACCGGCCGGGTCATCCAGATGCCGCCGGCGCGCACCACCGTGTCGCTGCGCTTCAACCAGTTCCAGTCGCTGCGCCTGCTCGAGCCGATCAAGCCGCTGCTCGAGCGCAGTGACGACCTTCAGCCGCAGCTGACCTCGCACCGGCCGCGCAATCCGTACAGCATCACGCTGACCGACGGCAGCGAGCTCGGGGGCGAGACCATCGGGCACCTGGAGACCGAGCACGGCCTGTTCCTGTTCCCGCCCCTGGACGAGCTCGGCCACGTCACCCGGCTGTTCGTGCCGCGTTGCGCCTACGAGCGCTTCGACTTCGGCTCGCGCCTGGGCGAACTGCTGCTCGAGGCCAGCGTGACCACGCCGGCGCAGCTCGAGGCCGGGCTGTCCGAGCAGGAGCGCATGCGCGGACAGAAGCTGGGCGACATCCTCGTCGACCGCAAGGTGGTCAGCGTCGACCAGCTCCACGCCGCGCTCGACCAGCAGGCCAAGATGCCGATGGTGCGCATCGGTGACGCGCTGCTGCAACTGGGCCTGGTGACGCCGTCGCAGATTGACGAGGCCCTGCGCCAGCAGGCCAACGACCGCAGCACGCCGATCGGGGAGATCCTGATCCGCATGGGTGCGGTCAGCCCCACCGACCTCCAGGTCGCCCTGGCGCGGAAGATGGGCGTGCCCGTGGTCGACGTCGATGAGTTCCCGGTGGACGTCGAGGCCGTCCGGCGCCTGCCGATCGGCACGGCCGAGCGGCTGCGCTGCCTGCCACTGGCGATCCGGCAGGGCCGCCTCGTCGTGGCGCTCGAGGACGCCGCGCGCCGCCGCCCGGCCATCGAGGAGGTCGAGTTCGTCGCGCAGATGAAGGCCGTCCCGGTGCTCGCGCAGAGCAAGGCCCTGGACAAGGCCCTGCGCGCCGCCTACGCCAAGGCCGGCGTGGCCGACATGACGATCGGCACCGACAGCAGCAAGTCCGCGAACGCGGTCGAGTTCAACCTCGCTGCCGACGTCGACCAGCTCGTCCAGTCGCTGGAGAAGGAGCAGGCGCCCTCGGAGATCTCGCTCGACGAGAAGCCCATCGAACAGTCCGACAACTCGCTGGTCAAGCTGGTCAACGGGCTGATCCTGACCGGGTACCGCGAGGGCGTCTCCGACATCCACATCGAGTGCTTCCCGGGCCGCGAGAAGATCAAGGTGCGGTTTCGCAAGGACGGGCTGCTGCACACGCACCTGACGCTGCCCCACACCTATCGCAACGCGATCGTGGCGCGCATCAAGATCATGTGCGACCTCGACATCTCCGAGCGCCGCAAGCCGCAGGACGGCAAGATCACCTTCAACAAGTTCGCGCCCGGCCAGAACATCGAACTGCGGGTTGCGACGATCCCCACGCACAGCGGCTGCGAAGACGTGGTGATGCGGATCCTGGCCTCGGCCAAGCCGATCCCGGTCGACGACCTCGGCCTGTCGGACTGGAACCTCGCGCAGCTCAAGCAGGCCATGGAGCGCCCCTACGGCATGGTGCTGTGCGTGGGCCCGACCGGCAGCGGCAAGACCACCACGCTCCACTCGGCGCTGAGCTACATCAACGTGCCCGAGCGCAAGATCTGGACTGCCGAGGACCCGATCGAGATCACGCAGCCCGGCCTGCGACAGGTGCAGGTCAACCCGAAGATCGACTGGACCTTCGCGAAGGCGCTGCGCTCGTTCCTCCGCGCGGACCCGGACGTGGTGATGGTCGGCGAGATCCGTGACCGCGAGACCGCGCAGATGTCCGTCGAGGCCTCGCTCACCGGACACCTGGTGCTGTCGACCCTGCACACGAACAGCGCCCCGGAGACGGTGACCCGCCTGCTCGACATGGGCATGGACCCGTTCAACTTCGCCGACTCGCTGCTCGCCGTGCTCGCGCAGCGCCTGGTGCGTCGCCTGTGCAAGCACTGCCGCACGTCGCGGCCGGCGACCGACGAGGAGATCGACTCGCTGCTGGGCGACTATCTGTTCGTCTGCCCCAAGGACGACCCGCAGTTCGACCGCGCCGCGCTCAAGGCTTCGTGGATCGAGCGCTTCGGGGAAAACGGCCGGCTGATGCACTATCACGCGCCGGGCTGCGAGCACTGCAACCACACCGGCTTCCGCGGCCGCGCCGGCCTGCACGAGCTGATGGTGGTCAGCCGGGAGCTGCGCCACCTCATCCAGACCGGCGCCCGCGCGGAGGTGCTGCAGCAGCAGGCCCTCAAGGAAGGCCTGCGCACGCTGCGCCAGGACGGCATCGAGAAGGTGCTGCGCGGCCTCTGCCCGATCGAGGAAGTGCGGGCGGCCAGCAACGCCTGAGCGCGGCCCGCCCGACCTCCGGTGTCGCCCGCATCCGGCGGGTGGGACGACCATGGAGTCGGCCCGACCCCGGACTCAGCCACGCAGGCGGCTGCGGGCCGCCGCACGAACACTGTCGGTGAGGGCCTCGAGCGCCGGCGTCGCGAGCCGGGTGCATTGCCAGTGCAAGGGCGTGTCGAGCCGACGGCCTCGCACCAATTCGACCAGCTCCCCGCGAGCCAGCAGGGGCTCGACCAGCGTCACGGGGTTCAGGCCCCAGCCCAGGCCGAGTCGGGCCGCCTCGACGAAGGCGCCGGTCGACGGCAGCCCGTGCCGCGGCAGTTCGACCGCCCTGCCCAGGTGGCGACGCACCCATCGGTCCTGCAGGTCGTCCTGCGCGTTGAATCGCAGGCTCGGCGCCCGCCGCAGCGACCGGGCATCGACCCCGTGCCCGAAATGCCGGGCGACGAACGCCGGGCTGGCCACCGCCGCGTAGGCCATCCGGCCGAGCGCGAAACTGCGGCAGCCCTGCACCGGCGCCGCGTGCGCCGTGACCGCCGCCAGCACCTCGCCGCGCCGCAATGCCTGCACGGTGTGGTCCTGGTCCTCGATCACGATGTCGAGCAGGGCCTCGTGGCGCGCCACGAAGGCGGCCGCCGCGGACACGAACCAGGTCGCCAGGCTGTCGGCGTTGACGGCAATGCGCAGCGTCGGCACACGGGCGGGGTCCACCTCGACCGTTCCGGCGGGCAGCGCCGTACGCAGTTCCTGCTCGAGCAGCGCGACGCGCTCGGCATGCCGGCACAGCGGCGCGCCGAACTCGGTGGCGCGGCAAGGCCGGTCGCGGGTGACGAGCACCGCGCCGCAGCGCTCCTCGAGCGCCCGGATGCGCTGCGAGATCGCCGACGGCGTGACGTGCAGGGTGCGCGCGGCGGCATCGAAGCTGCCCTCGCGCACCACCGCGGCGAGCGCCGCGAGCTGGGCGTAGTCGAGGTTCATCAGCGCAGCTTAAGTCTCTGAAGCAGGATTCGCTTGGCTCATGTCGTCGAGACGGCCACCATGCCGGCATGACGCTGTCCCCTGCCCTCGCGGCCTTCGCCACCGGTCTCGCCCTGTCGGCCTCGCTGATCGTCGCGATCGGCGCGCAGAACGCCTTCGTGCTGCGGCAGGGTCTGCAGCGCGCGCATGTGGGTCTGGTGGTCGGCTTCTGCGCGGTCGCCGACCTGCTGCTGATGGCGGTCGGCGTGCTTGGCGTGGCCAGCCTGGTGGCCGCGGCGCCGGGCCTGGACCGAGCGGTGTCGCTGGCGGGCGCGGCCTTCCTTGCGGGCTATGGCGTGCTGGCATTGCGCCGCGCCGCGCGACCCGGGGCCCTGTCCGCGGCGGCCGCAGGCCGACCGGCCTCCCGCGCACAGGTGCTGGCCCAGGTCGCGGCCTTCACCTTCCTCAATCCCCATGTCTATCTCGACACCGTGCTGCTGGTCGGTGCCGTTGGCGCGCAGCAGCCGGCGGCGCTGCGCGGCTGGTTCCTGGCCGGCGGTGCGGCGGCCAGCGCGGCCTGGTTCGCCCTGCTGGGCTACGGCGCTCGGGCGCTGGCCGGCTGGTTCGCCCGCCCGGCTGCCTGGCGGGTGCTCGACCTCTTGGTCGGCGTGACGATGCTGGCCCTCGCGGCTGGTCTCGCCGCACGGGCGTTTGCCTCCTGAGGGCGGGCCCGCCGCGTCGACCCGGCGCGTCGACAGGACAAATAGGCTATCGGACCAAGGGGTCAAATAGCCCCAGTCGATTCACGGTATCGGCCGAATCAATCCACAGACCCCGGGTCAACCCCTAGCATTCGCTCCGTCAATCAATTCCAACCCGCCCATAGGAGCGAACCATGTCCCTGATCAACACGCAAGTCCAGCCGTTCAAGGTCCAGGCCTTCAAGAACGGCAAGTTCATCCAGGTCACCGAGCAGGACCTGAAGGGCAAGTGGTCGGTGCTGGTGTTCATGCCGGCCGCCTTCACCTTCAACTGCCCGACCGAGGTCGAGGACGCGGCCGAGAACTACGCCGCCTTCCAGAAGATGGAGACCGAGGTCTACATCGTCACCACCGACACGCATTTCGCGCACAAGGTGTGGCACGAGACCTCGCCCGCCGTCGGCAAGGCCAAGTTCGCGCTGGTCGGCGACCCGACGCACGCGCTGACCCGCATGTTCGGCGTGCACATCGAGGAAGAAGGCCTGGCGCTGCGTGGCACCTTCGTGATCAACCCCGAGGGCGTGATCAAGACCGCCGAGATCCACGACAACGCGATCGCCCGCGACATGAAGGAGACGCTTCGCAAGGTCAAGGCCGCGCAGTACGTGGCCAAGAACCCCGGCCAGGTCTGCCCGGCCAAGTGGAACGAAGGCGCGGCCACGCTGACGCCGTCGCTCGACCTCGTCGGCAAGATCTGAGGTCCGTCCAGGCTCCCGCCGCGGTCGTCCTGCGACGTCCGCGACGGGACCGGCGATGCGCCCGGGCCGTCACGCGGCGGCCCGGGCGACTTGTCCCGGCCGCGCCCGCGGCCGGGTCTTCCGAGGGCTGCGCCCGCCGCAGCCGCCGCAAGACCCGTCCCTTCCGATTCCTGCTGCCATACCCCGGAGCTCACCATGCTCGACGAAGCCATCCGCCAACAGCTGGCCGCCTACCTGCAGCGCCTGCAGCAGCCGGTGGAGCTGATCGCCACGCTCGACGACAGTGACGCCGCCGTGCAGATGCGCGAGCTGCTCGGCGAGATCGCCGCGCTGCACCCGATGGTCACGGCCCGCTTCGATGGCGACGCCGCGCGCCGGCCCTCGTTCCGCATCACCCGCGCCGGCGCCGACATGGGGATCACCTTCGCCGCCATCCCGATGGGCCACGAGTTCACCTCGCTGGTGCTCGCGCTGCTGCAGGCCGGCGGCCACCCGCCCAAGGTCGAGGCCGCGGTGCTCGAGCAGATCCGCGCGCTCGAGCCCGAAGCCGATCTGGTGTTCGAGACCTGGATGAGCCTGACCTGCCACAACTGCCCCGACGTGGTCCAGGCGCTCAACCTGATGGCGGTGCTCAACCCGCGCATCCGCCACACCGCGATCGACGGCGCGCTGTTCCAGGCCGAGGTCGAGGAGCGCCAGATCCTGGCCGTGCCGCAGGTGTTCCTGAACGGCCAGCCGTTCGCCTCGGGCCGCATGGAGGTCGAGGAGATCCTCGCCAAGATCGACACCGGTGCCGCGGCCCGCGCGGCGGCCGCGCTGGCCGAGAAGGACCCGTACGACGTGCTGATCGTCGGCGGCGGCCCGGCCGGTGCCGCGGCCGCGGTGTACGCGGCGCGCAAGGGCATCCGCACCGGCGTGGTGGCCGAGCGCTTCGGCGGCCAGACGATGGACACGCTCGGCATCGAGAACTACATCTCGGTGCTCGAGACGCAGGGCCCGAAGTTCGCCGCCGCGCTCGAGACACACGCGGCGCAGTACGGCGTCGACATCATGAAGCTGCAGCGCGCGAGCAAGCTGGTGCCCGCGGCCGAGCCGGGCGGCCTGGTGCGCGTCGAGCTGGAAAGCGGCGCCACGCTGGCCGGCCGCACGGTGATCATCTCCACCGGCGCGCGTTGGCGCGAGCTGGGCGTGCCCGGTGAGCGCGAGTACCGCAACAAGGGCGTGGCCTACTGCCCGCACTGCGACGGCCCGCTCTTCAAGGGCAAGCGCGTG
>JALOSQ010000153.1 GCA_025458335.1 Ideonella sp. | reverse complement strand
GAGCCCGCGCGCGGTCTCCACGCGCAGGAAATGCTTCATCGACACCGTCTCGCCGGCGCGCAGCAGCGTGCGGTCGAACACGGTGTGCGCCACCCGGTCGGGCTCGGCCTCGCGCCGCTGCGGCAGGTCGAAGCGCCACGGCTCGATGCCGCGCTGCCAACTGCCGAGCACGAAGGCGACGTCGTTCACCGCCGGCGCACCGCCGCGGGCCGGCGTGGCGTGGCGCGCCATCACGAACAGGGCCTCGTCGGACGGGCAGGCCGGGTCGACGCGCGCATCGGCCCGTCGGCCGGCCGGCACACCGGGCCGCACCGCCGGTCGCGGGTCGAGCGGCTGGGCGATCCGCGCCACCCCCTGCACGTCGGTGCGGCCGGTCCACAGCGTGCCGCCACGGCAGTCGTGCACCGACACCTCGGCGCCGGCCACCGGCCGGCCGCGGTCCAGCGTGGTCACCCAGACCGCGCTCGATTCGCGGCCGTGCTTCAGGTGCACGCCCAGGTTGGTCACGAGCACGCCGGTGCGCACGAACATCGGCGCGGCCGGCTCCAGCAGCGCGGCGCCCAGGCGCGGCGACTCGACCTCGACCACGTGGTAGCCGGGCGCGGCCAGCGGCAGCCCGACCACCTCGAAGGGCCTCGGCGCGCCGGCGGGCGGTCCGTCGCGGGCGGGCAGCGCCGGCAGCGGCAGCACGGCCGCGGCCGGGTCGTCGCGCAGCAGGGGCAGCTCTCGGGTCGCGATGCGACGCTCGCGGCGCACCGGGCGCACGCGACCTTCGTGGTCCGTCACCTCGATGGTCTCGTGCCACTGGGGTTCGGGCAGGCCCGCCTCGCGCGCGGTCACGCTGTTCTCGTGGTACCGCTCGACCCGGCCGAGCCAGGCCAGGATGTCGGCTGCGGTGTCGAAGCGGCGCACCCGGATGGCGCCGGACGGCGCCGCGCCCGGGGCACCAGCGACCGCGGCGAGGTCGGGCTGCACGTGGCGAAGCGTGAGCGGCAGCACCCCGCGCGGCGAGGCGCCGCGGCCGGCGGCCTCGAGCTCGATCACGCCGAACGGCGCAGCGGCGAACTTGGCGATCGGCGGCGCCGACGCGGTGCCCACCGACAGCGGGAAGCTCGCCGCGTTGGCCAGCGGCCGCCCGGTCGTGTCTCGCAGCCCGGCGGGCAGCTCGATGGCGTAGCGCGCGTTCTCGGCCAGCGGCACCGGAAACCGCAGGAAGCGGGCCTCCGGGTCGCCCGCCTCGCCCTCGACGATCGCCGTGATCGATTCGCCCGGCGTCCCGCCGTCGAGGCGGCGCAGCCGCACCTGCTGCAGATCGGCACGCGCAGCCGGCGCCGAGAAGGCCAGCGTGAGCGGCCGCACCGGCCAGCACGGCGCGCCTGCGCGCTCGCGCTCGCAACTGAACTCGGCGGTGAAGGCCGGGCGCACCGTCCACACGAAGCTCTGCTCAGACCGGCTCGCCACGGCCGGCCGGGCCGCCAGCGCCACGCCGGGCAGCACGACCAGTCGCACGGCCGCGCCCACCGGCAGGGGCCGGTCGCAGCCCAGCACCACCGTGCGCGGCCACAGGCGCCGCGGCACGCGCTGCGACGACAGCAGCGTCTCGCGTTCCGGCCCCTCGACGAGCCGGGTGGCGATGCGCTCGCCGACGCTCGCCGACGCCTTCGACGATGCAGGCGCTGTGCTCGCGCACCGATCGCACCGACGGCTCGCCGTTGAACTGCAGCAGGAACAGCGCGTCCTCGTCGACCGTGCTGCCGGGCCAGGGCTGCACGCGAACGACCGCCGGGCCGCCGGTCGCGAAGCCGAACCGCTCGGGGCCGGTCACGGGACCGCCGTCGACCGCCGCATCGCCGGTGCGCGGGGCCCAGCCCGGGCGCCGCTGCTGCCGGCCGGCACCTCGCCCTCGCAGCGCAGCTCGAACGGGTCGGGGGCGGCCATGTCGCCCAGCGGCACGACCGCCCGGTCGAAGCGCACCCGCACCTGGCGCACGGTGGCCGCGTCGCCCTGCGGCTGCGCCGCGACGATGCGCACCGGACCGGCCGGCGTCGGTGGCGCCGCCACGGCGCTTGCGGCGGTGACGATCGCGAGCGCCCACGCCAGCGTCAGCCTCGACGCCAACGCCAAGGGCCACGCCCCGCAGGTCGCCACGCCTCGCGCGGCCTTCGCCCCCAGATCCCCCACGGCGCCCTCCTCGCCGCCGCGTGGTCCGTGGCCCGCGGCATGACGACGGAGTCTAGGCGCGCCGCCGCGCCGGTTCACCCGGGGCGTTCCGGGCGATGCGCCGTGCCCGGTGGCTGGTCCGCCTGTTCCGTGACTCAGGAGCCGGGCGCGCCGCCACGTTCGCCGCGCTCCTCCAGGAAGATCTGCCGGCGCAGCGCATCGACCTCGCGCAGGCGCGCGTCGATCACCGAGGCCTCGATGAACTCCGCGCCGACGCGCTCGGGCGCCTGCCGCGCGAGGCGCTGGCCCGCACGCAGGCGATCCGAGGCGCCCGCCAGGTCGCCGAGCGCGAAGCGCGCCTCCGCCTCGGCCCGCACCGCGCGCAGCGGCTGGTCGAGGCGCGCCCACAGGCGGCCGAGCGTCTGCCACGCGAGCGCGTCGGCCGGTTGCGCCGCGACCCAGGTCTGCAGCGACTCGGCGCGCCGACGCAGCACGGCCGGGTCGGCGGCCGGGGCCGCGAGCAGCGAATCCGCATGCAGCAGCGCCACCACGCGGCCGTCGCGCTCGAGCAGCGGCGCCAGCGCCTCGAGCGCCCGCGCGCCGTCACCACGTGCCACTGCAGTCTCGGCCGCCAGCAGAGAGAGCGCGCGGGCGGCACCGGGCCACGGCCGTGCCTGGCGCGCCGCCTGGGCCTGGGCCTGCTGCAGCGCGGCGTCGGCCCGCGACCAGTCGCGCAGCTGCGTGCTCGCCAGCGCCGACGACACGAGGGACGCGAAGCGCTCCAGGGCCGGCTCCAGCCCGCCCGGCGGACCCGGCGCCGGCACGGCCGGCTCGGTGTCGAGCGATTGCCAGCGCCGCAGCGCCTCCTCGCGCAGGTCCATCAGCACGCGGGCGCGCGCCATCGCCATGGCGTGGTCGAACGCCGCGGCGCGCGGGTCGGCGGGCGGGGCGGCGCCGAGCGCACGCAGGCCGGGTCCGGTCGGCGGGCCGAGCGGCCCGCTGCGCGCGCGCGCCTCGCCGATGCGCTCGGTGGTCAGCGGGTGCGTGCGCAGGTACGGGAAGCCGCCGCTGTCGTTGAGCCGGGAGGCCGCCTCGAGCCGCTCGAACATCAGCGCCATGCCTTGCGGCGCGAAGCCGGCCTCGCCCATCAGCGCCATGCCGATGCGGTCGGCCTCGCGCTCCATGTCGCGCGAGAAATTGAGCTGGCCCTGCACCGCCACCGCCTGGCCGCCGACGATCGCCGCGTTCGCGGCGTCGGCGCTGTTGCTGCGCGCGGCGGCCAGCAGGCCGATCATCATGCCGGCCAGGGCCAGCAGCGACTGGCGCCGGCTGTTCGCGAAGCCGCGTGCGATGTGCCGCTGCGTGACGTGGGTGAGTTCGTGCGCCAGCACCGAGGCCAGTTCGTCGCGCGACTGCGTGAGCGCGATCAGGCCGAGGTGCGCGCCCACGTAGCCGCCCGGCAGCGCGAAGGCGTTGACGCTGCGGTCGCGCACCAGGAACAGCTCCCAGGCAAAGCGCGGCTCGAGGTCGGCCGGGATCTCGCCCTTGCGGCGCGCCGCGGCCAGCAGCGGGCGCCACAGCCCCTGCATGTACTCGAGCAGCTGAGGGTCGTCGAGGTAGGCCGGGTCGCGGCGCACCTCGCGCATGATGCGGTCGCCCAGGGCGCGCTCGGTGCCCACGCCGACCTCGTCGGCCCCGTCACCGAGCGACGGCAGGCTGACCTGCGCCGACGCGGCCGGCAGCACCGGAGGCGCGACCGAGGTGACGAGCACGGCCAGGGCGGCCAGCCACGCGGGCGCGCGGCGCAGGGGGGTTCGGTTCAATCCGGTCGCCGCGCGGTGGCCGCGCGGCCGGTGGGTGGGGGGCCGACAATCTTGCCACCGGCCCCGCGCCCCCGTGTTTCCGAACATGAACCGAGCCCAAGACCCCACCCCGGCATCCGGCCGCGCGCCCGTGCACCGGCCGATCGACGGGCCCGTCGCCGCGCCGACCCCCGCGTCGACCCCCCCGCCGACCGACGCGCCCGCCGGGCCTCCGGGTGCCGCCGCAGGCGGTCACCTGACCCACTTCGACGCCGCCGGCCAGGCCCACATGGTCGACGTCGGCGCCAAGGCCGAGACCGCGCGCGTGGCGCGCGCCGAGGGCCTGATCCGCATGCAGCCGGCGACCTGGCAGCTGATCGCCCGCGGCGGCGCGAAGAAGGGCGATGTGCTCGGCATCGCGCGCATCGCCGCGATCCAGGCGGCCAAGCGCACGCCCGAGCTGATCCCGCTCGCGCACCCGCTGTCGATCACCCGCGTGGCCGTCGAGCTCGAGCTGCTCGAGGCGCTGCCCGGCGTGCGCTGCACCGCGCAGGTGGAGACCTTTGGCCGCACCGGCGTCGAGATGGAGGCGCTGACCGCGGTGCAGGTGGGCCTGCTGACCGTCTACGACATGTGCAAGGCGGTCGACCGCGGCATGGTCATCGAGGGCGTGCGCGTGCTGGAAAAGCACGGGGGCAAGTCGGGCGACTGGGTCGCGCCCTGAGCGGCGCGAGGCGAGCCATACCCTCCAACGGCGTGGACTCGGTCGCGCGCACCAGGCGCCGGACCGGACCTCACCAAACCGGACCTTGCCGGACCGGGGGGCGCGCCGCGAGCGTCAGCGGAAGTCCTCGAACGTCAGCGCCCGCACCGGGCGCAGGCACTGGAACGGCACGGCCACCGGCGGCGGCGGCGTGAAGGCCGGGTCGGGTGGCGGTGCCGGCCCCCGGGGCAGCTGCGCGGGCGGCACGACCACCGGCGTGGCCGACGCCGCGACCACCGGTGCCGACGCTGCGGCGGTCGGGGCTGGCCCCGCCATCCCCGGCGGGGCCATCGGCTCGCTGGCCGCCACGGCGTCGCGCGCCAGGCCCGGCCCCGAGGCCGTGGCGGGTCGGTCCCCCGGCACCGCCGGCGCGGCGTCGGTCGGCCGGGTCGGCGCGGGCGGGGCATCGGCCGGCCGCGCCGCCGGGCCGGCGGTGTCGGCGGCCCCGAGCGCCGCCACCGGCCGCGGCAGCGGCCGGGGCGGCTCGCTCGCCGTCGCGATCTCCTCGGGCGTGTAGCGCGCGCACACCGCGAAGAACTCGGCCGCCTGCGGATGGCGGAACTCCGCCAGGCGCTGGGCCAGGTGGCGCGCCCGGTCGGTCTGGTTGGTCTCGTCCATCGCGCGCGCCCAGGCCATCAGCAGCCGCGCGTCGAGGAGGTGGTGAGCCGCGCGGTCGAAGGCCGGCATCAGCGCCGAGGGTCGCTCGGCCGTGGTGATGGCCGCGTAGTCGGCGTGGTGGGCGAAGAACCAGCTTCGGCGGCCTTCGGCGATCCGCTCGGCCAGCGGCCCGGCGGCGGGCGGCGGCGCGAAGATGACCGACACCCGGTGGTAGTCCCAGACCGCCGCAACGGTGAGCGCCGAACCCATCCCCGCGGCCATCAGCATCGTGCGGACCGGCCGATGCTCGAACAGCGCGCGGTCGAGCGCCGAGCGCTTCTCGTGGCCGGCCAGCATCAGGCCCCAGAGGAACGCGGCGGGCAGCAGGAAATAGGCGTACCACAACGGGTACTCGAACTGGCTGTGCACCCCGACGAGCAGCACCATCATGAAGGCCGCGCGCAGCGCCGCCCCCGGCTCGCCGTCGACGCCGAACGCCGCCCGGAAGCCCTTCCACAGCGCCACCGCGAGCAGGCCGATCACCAGCAGGCCCAGCGGCACCCCGAGCTCGGCCATCAGGTGCAGCGGCAGGTTGTGCGCGTGGTCGAAGAACAGCGGCGGGCGCTCGACGAAGGGCGTCAGCGTCCACGCAAAGTTGAACTGGCCGAAGCCGACGCCCGCCCAAGGGTGCAACGCGATCAGCTGCAGCGTGTTTGCCCACACGGCGACGCGGTAGCTCGTGACGTCGACGTGCGGGCGCGCCAGCCCGGCGCCGGGAATCGCCGCGGCCGCGGCCCACGCGTGGTGCGCCCAGGCCAGGCCGCCGTAGGCCAGCGGCGCCAGCGCGAGGATCCAGCGCAGCGGCCGCGGCAGGCGCCGGTCGAGCGCACCCCAGGCGGCCAGCACGAACACACCGACCAGACCCGTGCGCGAGCCGGTGAGCACCAGCGTCCCGAGGGCCACGACCAGGGCCAGCGCGAGCGCCACCTCGATGCGCAGCGCCTTGCCGAAGCCTTCGCGCGCTGGCGGTGCGCGCCGCGCGGCCTCTCCCGGCGCCTCGACCCGCGTCGGCGCGAAGGCCCGCTCGTGCACCGCCCGTCGCCAGGCGCGGTCGGCCCACCAGACCGCCGCGACGATCGCCCACAGCATCAGCGTGGCGAGCTGGTTGGCCTGGCGCAGGTTGCCGGCGGCGCGGCCCGGGCCGTGCCCGGTCGCGATCAACGTGCCGTCGGCCATCCCCGGCGCGAACACCTGCACGGCGGCGACCGCTGCACTGCCGGCGCCGGCCACCAGCACGCCCGCGGCCAGCGGCGCGAACAGATCGGCCGTGCGCCGCGCCTGGCTGACCGCCGCGCCGGCGGCCGCCGCCACGCCCGCGGCCGCCACGACCCCGGCCCCCGACAGCGCCAGGCCCCAGGGCAGCGCCGCCCAGCTCGGCGCCAACAGCGCCGCGAGGCCGACGACGGTCAGCGCGCCAAGCAGCAGGTTCAGCCCGGCCCGGTAGATCAGGTCGCGCGGCGGCAGCCAGCGCGCCAGCAGCACCACCGCGAGGCCCCAGAGGATCAGCGCCGCGGCCTGGTTGTGGAAGGTCGCCGAGGGCGGCACCGTCCAGGCCAGCAGCATCGGCAGGCAGACGGCGGCGATCACCAGGATCGCGATCGTGGCGGGCAGCGGCGGGGGGCGCGTGGAGGCTGTGGTCATGCGGGGCGGGCGGATTCTCCGCGACCGGCGCCGATCGGCCCCGGCCCCTCCCGGCGGCCGGTGGTCACTTCAGGGGCTGGGCGCGGGCCTTTTCGACGAAGCCGGCGAGTGGCCAGGCGCGCTCGGCCGCCGCCTCCTCGAGCCAGCGCAGGCTCGCCTGCCACGCCGGCTCGCCGTGGATCGCGCGCAACCGGCGCAGTTCGAGCAAGGCGCGTGCCTCGTCGCCGTTCAGGGCCCACGCGGCCGCCGACGTGCGCAGGAAGAACGCGGTCGGGTAGCGCCGCGTGATGCGGGCCAGGTCCTCCAGCTCGTCGGCCGGCATGCCGGCGCGGATCTCGCGCCGCGCATTGCGCGCCGAAGCCTCGAGCTGGTCGAGCACCCACAGGTCGGGCTGCGGCGGGAACGGGCGTTGGCCACCGATGCGCGCCAGCACCATCTGCACCTCGCGGCGGTCGTGCTCCGCCAGCAGGTAGTCGCGGGCGATGGCGATGCCGCCCGCGGTGAGCGCCGTCACCAGCCCAAAGTACAGCACCGTCCAGGCCCACGCGGCGCGAACGGGTGCGGCGAGCGGACTGTCGGGCACCGAGGCCTGGAACGTCGGCGCGCGGCCATTCGCCGCGTCGGCGCTCGACGCCGCGGTGGCCGCCGTCGGTGGGGTGGGCTGCGACCGCCCGAACAGCGGCCCCGCGCCCGGCCCGCCCGGCCGACACAACTGCCCGGCCAGCAGCCCGACCGGCACGATGAAGTACAGGTAGGCGAACGGGTACTCGAGCATCGAGTGCACGCCCAGCACCGTGACCACCGCAAACCGGAACGCATGACCACCGCAAACCGGAACGCATCCGCCGGCCCCTCGACCCGCAGCCCGGTGCGGATGTACCAGAGCAGCAGCAGGCCGGCGATGACGAGCCCGATCGGTACGCCGTTCCAGACCATCAGGTCGAGGACGAGGTTGTGGGAATAGCTCGATATCTCGCGGCCGGGGTGCTCTAGCGCACCGACCAGTTGCGCCGATGAACCCTGAAGCCACCCATATCCGGCCCAAGGGGAGTCCCCCAACGCCGAGATGGCCTGAGCCCAAAGTATGGGGCGGGTACCGGCTTCGAACCGCCCCATCGCGGCCTGGCCCACCATCCCCAACGCTGCAGGCAACCAGATCGACAACGCGAACGTCGCAAGATAGACGACCAGAGCAAAGCCGAGGATTACCGGCCCGAGCCCAAGAGCGGAGCCAATCGCTGGCCGTCGAATGGCAGCCCAGACGAGGAGGACGATTGCGGCGACCCACACCGTTCGTGACTGCGAGAGCGCAATCCCTACGCAGAGCCACGCCACCACAACAAAGCTTGCGAGGGAACCCAATCGTTGAGTCGCCCTGAGATGCCCGGCTGCCAGGAGTCCGAAGACGCAGATCGTCGCGAAATGGTTGGCTTGGCCGATGTTGGAGTCCACTCGACCAAAGCTCCCGATCTGCGCAATCCACTCGATCGTTGGCCAAGCGCCGACCCACTGCGCAAGACCGATCGCGGTAGAGGCCATGGCGGCGGTGGCGTACAAGACCGTCAGCCAGTCTCGCAGCTGCTTCTCCGGCAACTGGTAACCAAAAGCGGCACCTGTCCAGATTGCCGCCGCCGTAGTGAGTAGGTACAAGCAGGCGATCAGCGCGTCGCCGCCGAATGGCACCTGGGCGACGACGGTCTGTGCAAGCGGCACGCTCGCCAAGCCGAAGAAGAGCGCAGCAAACCACGGCAGCGGTGGCAGTGCGCGCGACGTGGCAACAGCCGCCGCAGCCAGCACCAGGATCGCCAACGCTGCTGGCGCCTCACTGTAGAAGCCAGGCCAGGGCAGATACCGGAACGGGTTTAGCCACCCGTACAGCAGCAGTACGCCGGCCAAGCCAATCAACGGACCGGTAATCCTGACCGCATTGACTTGGGCTTGGCGGCGCCACATGGTGCGAAAGAAGGAAAAAAGGGCGGCCTGTGGCCGCCCTTCGACATCACTGCCGGCCGGTCAGAAGTTGCCGCGGCAGGAACCGGGGAGGAACCGAACCGGCACACCACCGGTAGCGGCGGGGCCACAACGCCAACCGGCGATCTGAACGCCACCGTTAGTGGTGGTCAGCGCCGTAAAGGTCGGTTGGGTCGACGACGGCTCAATGATGATCGAGCCGTCGGCACCGCCCCCGATATTCTGCGTCGTGACAGTGATGACGCCAGAACCACTGACCGCCACCGTCTGGACGAAACGGGTTTGACCACCGCTGGTCGCGTTGACCTCGCAGCCCCAGTTCGTCGGCAGGGTTGTACCTGATGCAGTTGACTGGACCACCTCGGTCACTGTGGTACGACAAGCAGACGCCGCCAAGATCGCCTCCGAAATCCGCGCCTTGCGCGTGTAGTCCTGGTAAGCCGGCAGCGCGACGGCGGCCAGGATGCCGATGATCGCCACGACGATCATCAGTTCGATGAGG
>JALOSQ010000152.1 GCA_025458335.1 Ideonella sp. | reverse complement strand
TGGGCATCGTGGGGGCGCTGGCCGCCGCCGGATTCGCGATGCTGCGCCGCGAGGCGCCGGGCGAACCGCGCAGCCACCGGATGATGCAGGCACTGGCGCTGCGCGTGGCGCTGTCGGTGGCGCTGTTCGCGGCCATCCTGCTGGCCTATCTGCTGGGCTGGATCCAGCCGACGGGCCTGCCCCGCTGAGCCGGTCTCCGGCGCCAGACCCTGGCGCCGCCGTCCAAGGCGACGAGGCCGCCCCGTCGGCGGCCTCGAATCTCAAGTGGCGACGCTCGCCGCCGGTGCTGCCGGGTTGAAGCGGCGCAGGCCCACGGACCCACGCCGCCTGCGGCCTCACAACCAGTAGACGACGATGTACAGCCCCAGCCACACCACATCGACGAAGTGCCAGTACCACGCAGCCCCCTCGAAACCGAAGTGACGCTGCGGCGTGAAATGCCCCGCCTGCAGGCGCAGCGTGATGAAGATGAGCATCAGCATGCCCACGAACACGTGGAAGCCGTGGAATCCGGTGAGCATGAAGAAGGTCGACCCGAAGATGCCCGAGGTGAGCTTGAGGTTCAGGTCGCGGTAGGCATGCAGGTACTCGTAGGCCTGCACACCGAGGAAGATCGCGCCGAGCGCCACCGTCAGCCACATGAACGTGATGCAGCGCGTGCGGTTGGCGGCCAGCAACGCGTGGTGCGCGATGGTGAGCGTCACGCCCGAGGTCAGCAGGAGGGCCGTGTTGATGGTCGGCAGCGGCCACGGCCCGATGGTCGAGAACGCCTCGACCGTGCCCGCCGGCGAGGCGGTCGCCCCGGCCTGCACGGTCGGCCAGACCGCCTTGAAGTCCGGCCAGAGCAGCGCGTTGTCGATGCTGCCGAGATTCGGCACCGCGTGCACCCGCGCCCAGTACAGCGCCCCGAAGAACGCCGCGAAGAACATCACCTCCGAGAAGATGAACCAGCTCATGCTCCAGCGGAACGACACGTCCACGCGATCGCTGTACAGGCCGCCTTCGCTCTCGGCGATCGAGGTGCGGAACCAGGCCTGCAACACCCAGGCCCACATGACCAGACCGGCCAGGCAGACCCACGCGCCCCAGCTCTGGTGGTTCACCCACTGACCGGCGCCCAGGATCACGAAGAACAGGCCGGTCGCCATCAGGACCGGAAACTGTGACGGCCCGGGAACGAAGTAATGGGGGGCTTGCCCCTTGGTGCTTGCTGCCGACATCTTCTCTCCTGAACTCCTCGTCAATCCCTCTGGTCTCGTATCGATTCGGCCAGTGCGCCTCAGGCGGCCACGCCGCTGGCCAGCACCCAGCGCACGACGGCGACCAACCCAACGACGAACAGCGCCGCGCCGAGCAACCCGGCGACGATCACGTGGATCGGGTTGAGCTGCTGCACGTCCTGCTCGTACGCCGAAGCCTTGCGAACCCCGAAGAACGACCAGGCCACCGCGCGCATCGTGCCGAGGAACGAGCCCTTCCGGGTCAGCGCCTCGCGCAGGTCGGCGCCCGGTGGCGGCTCGCTCACGAGGCCTCCGCAGCCGGTGCCGGCCCGCCGGCCGGCGCGGCCGGGAACGTGCGCGCCTGGGGCGCCGGCGGCACCTTGCCGCCCACCTCGAAGAAGGTGTACGACAACGTGATGGTGCGGACGTCGCGCGGCAGCTTCGGGTCGATCACGAACACCACCGGCCACTGCTTCGACTCGCCCGGCTGCAGCGTGTACTCGTTGAAGCAGAAGCACTCGAACTTGTTGAAGTGCGCCGTCGCCTGCTTGGGCGCGTAGCTCGGAATCGCCTGGGCGGCCATCACGCGGTCCTGCACGTTGCGGAACTCGTACATGACCGTGACCATCTCGCCCGGGTGCACGTCGACGCTGCGGGTGGCCGGCTTGAACTCCCAGGGCCCGCGCGAATTCGCGTCGAACTCGACGGTGATGGTGCGGCTCGTGTCGACCTGGGTGTTGGCGCGCGGGGCCGCCGGGACACCCTGGCTCAGGCGCTCGGACAAGGTCAGCACGTTGATGCCCAGGGCCTCGCAGATCGCGCGGTAGATCGGCACCAGGGCATAGCCGAACCCGAACATCAGCACTGCCACGACCACCAGCTTGAGCACCATCTGGCGGTTGTCGCGCTTGAGCAGCGCCGCTTCGTTCGGGTCGTGTTCCATGTCGGGTCGCGGGTTCGGAATCAGGACACCAGGTACCAGCGCCGCGCCATGAAGCCGAGCGCGAACGCCAGCGCGATCGAGGCCATGATCAGGCCCAGGCGCCGGTTCTTCGCGCGGGTCTCGGGGTCGAGTCGGCTCACGGGTGCACTTCCGGGGAGGTGATCAGCCGATTACCTTCGTGGCAGCCGCATTCAGCTTGGGCGGCGTCTCGAAGGTGTGGAAGGGTGCCGGCGACGGCACTTCCCACTCGAGGCCCTCGGCGGCCTCCCAGGGCTTCTGCGGCGCCGGCTCGCCCTTGCCGCGCATCATCGGGATGACGATCGCGACCAGGAAGTACACCTGCATGAAGCCGAAACCGAATGCGCCGATCGAGGCGACCAGGTAGTCGGCGTAGCGACGCGGCATGCCGGCCAGCCCGAGGAAGTGCATCGGGAAGAAGGTGATGTTGAAGAAGATCAGCGAGCCCCAGAAGTGGATCTTCCCGCGCAGCTCGCTGTACATGACACCCGTCCACTTCGGCGCCCAGTAGTAGAAGCCGGCGAACATCGCATAGAGCGAGCCGGCCACCAGGACGTAGTGGAAGTGCGCCACCACGTAGTAGGTGTCCTGCAGCTGGATGTCGATGGGCGCCATGGCCAGGATCAACCCGGTGAACCCACCCATCGTGAAGACGAAGATGAAGCCCACCGCGAACAGCATCGGCGTCTCGAAGGTCATCGAGCCGCGCCACATGGTGGCGATCCAGTTGAAGATCTTCACGCCGGTGGGCACCGCGATCAGCATGGTCGCGTACATGAAGAACAGCTGCCCGGTCACCGGCATGCCGGTGGTGAACATGTGGTGCGCCCACACGATGAACGACAGGATCGCGATCGATGAGGTCGCGTAGACCATCGAGGTGTAGCCGAACAGCCGCTTGCGCGCGAACGCCGGGATGATCGCGCTGATGATCCCGAAGGCCGGCAGGATCATGATGTAGACCTCGGGGTGCCCGAAGAACCAGAAGATGTGCTGGTACATGAGATGATCCCGAAGGCCGGCAGGATCATGATGTAGACCTCGGGGTGCCCGAAGAACCAGAAGATGTGCTGGTACATGATCGGGTCACCGCCGCCGGCCGGGTTGAAGAAGCTCGTCCCGAAGTGGCGATCGGTCAGCGTCATCGTGATCGCGCCGGCCAGCACGGGCATCACCGCGATCAGCAGGTAGGCGGTGATCAGCCACGTCCAGCAGAACAGCGGCATCTTCATCAGCGTCATGCCCGGCGCGCGCATGTTCAGGATCGTGACGATGATGTTGATCGAGCCCATGATCGAGCTCGCGCCGAGGATGTGAAGCGCGAAGATGGCCATGTCCATCGACGGGCCCATCTGCAGCGTCAGGGGCGCGTAGAGCGTCCAGCCCGCGGCCGGCGCGCCGCCGGGCACGAAGAACGATGCGGCCAGGATCAGCGCCGCGGGGATCATCAGCCAGAAGCTGAGGTTGTTCATCCGCGCGAAGGCCATGTCGCTCGCGCCGATCTGCAGCGGGATCATCCAGTTCGCGAAGCCCACGAACGCCGGCATGATCGCGCCGAACACCATGATCAGGCCGTGCATCGTGGTGAGCTGGTTGAACAGCTGCGGGTTCACGAGCTGCAGGCCCGGCTGGAACAGCTCGGCGCGGATGCCCAGCGCCAGCACCCCGCCGAACATGAACATCGCGAACGAGAACACCAGGTACATCGTGCCGATGTCCTTGTGGTTCGTCGCGAACAGCCAGCGCCGCCAGCCATGCGGATGGTCGTGCGCGTGATCGTGGCCGTGGGCGGGGTGGTCGAGGACGGCGCTCATGGGGATTCCCTCAGGTACTCTCGATTCGGTTCGTCGTGCTGCGCAGGGCCGGGGTCACTTGCGTGCCGCCGCCACCTCGCTCGGCTGGACCAGCTTGCCGGTGGCATTGCTCCACGAGTTCTTCGTGTAGGTCATCACGGCGGCGAGTTCGGTGTCGGACAGCTGCTTCCAGGCCGGCATCGCCCCGTTGGCCGCGCCGTTGAGCAGGATCTGCAGCTGGCGGCCCGGGTCGTTGCGCACGATCTCGCTGCCGTCCAGCGCCTTGATCGGGCCCACGCCCTTGCCGTCGGGCCGGTGACAGGCGGCGCAGTTGGCGGCGTAGACCTTCTCGCCGCGGGCCACCAGGTCGGCCAGGGCCCACACCTTGTTCGGGTCGTCGGCCGCGGCCTGCGCTTCCTTCATCTTGGCCTCGACCCACTTGGTGTAGTCCTCGTGCGAGACCACCTTGACGTGGATCGGCGTAGTAGTCGCCGACCTTCTCGGCCCGGAACCATGTGTCGCGCACGAAGCCGGGGATCGCGTCCTGCTTGACGCCGAAGCTCGGCACCATCCAGGCGTGGATCACGTCGTTGGCCGTGGTGATGATGCGGATCTTTCGATCCACCGGCACGACCAGCGGGTTGTCGACCTTCAGCAGGTAATCGTCGCCGGCGGGCCTGCCCTCGTCCGACATCTGGCGGTGGGCGGCGTCGAGCGTGGACACGAACTGGATGCCCGCGCCCTCGCCCTTGAGGTACTCGTAGCCCCACTTCCACTGGGTGCGGGTGGCCGGCAGCGCCATCGCGATGACGATCAGGAAGGGCACGACGGTCCAGGCGATCTCGACCTTCACGCTCTCGTGGAAGTCGGCCGGCTTGGCACCCTTGGACTTCCGGTGCTTGATGATCGAATAGAACATCACGCTGAACACGCCCACGAAGATCACCAGGCAGATGATCAGCATGAAGTAGTGCAGCCACTGGATGTCGGCGGCGATCCGCGTGACCGGCGGGTGAAGGTCGAGCTGGTTGACCGCCGGGCCGCCGGGCAGGCTGTTGGCGGCCAGAACCGTCCCGGCCCCCAGCAGGCCCGCCGCGGCGGCCAGCAGCTGCGCGGAACGCCGCGCGACCGCGGCAGGCTCGAACTTGGGCAGCGTGTCCACTCTCACATCGTCTCCAGACATCGACGTCGTCATGACTCTCGGCCGGCCGCGGCTCCACGACGGAGCTGGGCCAGCGCCTCGTTGATCTCGCGCAGCGCCTGCGCGCGCCTGGACGCGGTCGCGCACGTGCCTACCCGGAGCGAGCGACGCCCCTCGTGCAGGTCGATCGCGCCGCCCGGCGCCGCGCTCACGCGCACCCACTGCGCATGGAACTCGAATCGCTCCTCGTGCGTGCCCCGCCGCCGCTGGACGACCAACCGCCCGGGCTCGAGATGCAGCCGCTCGCCGTCGATCGCGTGGCGCGCATAGACGACCAGCGCGATCCCTACCGCACCGACCTCGAGCAGCGCGAACGGCAACACGAGGGTCGCGCCTTGCGACCAGAAGAAGACCGCGATCCCGAGGGACACGACGACCAGCACCCCGTACAGGCTCACGAGCACCGACGGGGTGGTGGAGCAATTGCGCTGCAGGCACCAGTTGCGCGCGGGCGCGGCCGTCGACGACTCGCCGGCGCTGGGCAGGAGCCCGGCGGGAGCAGCGAGGGTTGGCAAGGCGGAGGACATGCTCGGGCGATTCAACTACCAGCGTCGGGCACGGATCGCGCCCGCGAAAGCCGGCCCGGGCAGCCGCAGAACCGGCATACCTGCCACGGCCCCCGGCACAGTGTCACCCGAGACGCTTTCGAAATCGGGCGCGAGTGTAGCCGAGGCGACCCGTGGATCAGCGCCGGGTTGTCCCGCCTGCACGCTCCCGCGCCGTCGCCCGCAGTGCCTCCACGCTGATCGCGCCGGTCGGCGCGCCCCGCGGTGCGCGATCGACCTTGAACGCGTGCCCGTAGGCCACCTCGATGCTCAGCCGAAGCCGTCCATCGGGCCCGGCCAGCGCGCCGAGCGCCTCGCGCCAGCGCGCGGCCCAGCGGGGCGTGCGCAGGCCGTCGAAGCGACCGGGTGCCGCGTTCACCCCCCAGGCCCTCAGGTCGGCCACGAGACGGTCGGGGTCGCTCCAGGTCAGCGTGAGCACCTCCTGGTCCATCACCGGATCCGCGAACCCCGCCGTCACGAGCATGTCGCCGATGTCGTGCATGTCGACCGGGTCGACCCCGATCGGGCCCCATCCCCGAGTCGCATGAAGGGCGCGCAACTCGCGCAGCGTGTCGGGCCCGAGCGTGGCGAACATCACGAAGCCGCCGGCGGCGGTTCCCGCGTGCCAGCGGGCAATCGTCGACGGCGGGTCCGGGTCCCAGTGGAGCGCGAGGTTCGACCAGACGAGTTCGACCCCCGAGGGCCACGCCGCACCGGCCTCGAGCACCGTGGGCGCCTCCTGGCCAACGAGCCGCTGCCACCACGGGCGACGCCATGCGGCCCGCAGGTGCTCGGCCCCGGCCGGGTCAGGCTCCACGACGACGCCGCGGGCCTCGGGGTAGGCCTGCCGCAGCCGTTCCACCCCCAGGCCCAGCGCGCCGCTGGCATCGAGCCAGACGCGCGGGCGCAGGCGGATGAGCCCGAGTCGGTCCTGCAGGCGCCGCGCGACCTCGTCGTACAGCCACGGCACCTCGCCACGCGGCAGGCCACCAACGGCACGCCGTCGCCACGCCCGCACGGCCTGGGCATCGAGTCGTTCGGGGGCAGTGGTGTCGGCCATGAGGGGGGGCACGCGAGGCCGGCCATATCAGTATATTGAGCCGATGCGCGATGCCGACCTGCCCCGCTCGATGCCGCCACCCGCGCGGCCCGTCGGCGACGGCGCGCGGGAAGCCGGTCGCGGGTGGCCGTCGCTGTGTCCCGCCTGTGACCGCTGGAGCCGCGGGGCCCGGGTGTGCGCGGACTGCCGCCGCCATCTCGCCGCGCCCGTCCCGCGCTGTCTGGCCTGCGCGCTGCCGCTCGCGGCGCACCCCGTCACGTGCAACGGCGCCAGCGATCCGGGCGCCCTGGCGAGCGTGCGCGCGGCCGTGGACTATGCCTTTCCCTGGGACATCCTCGTGCGCCGCTTCAAGTCGGTCGGCGGACTGTCCCTCGCTGCCCCACTGGCCGACCTCATGACCGATCCGGCGTGCATCCCGCCCTGCCCCGGCACGACGCTCGTGGTGCCGGTCCCGGCGGCAGCATCGCGCCTGGCCGAGCGGGGCTATCACCCGGCCTGGGAACTGGCGCGACGGGTGGCACGGGCGCTCGGCCTCGACGCCACACCGCAGACGCTGGTGCGCCGCATCGACCGGGCCCAGACCGGCGCCCGCAGCGCCGACCGCTTCGCCAACATGCGGGCCGCGTTCGCGGCGTCCCCGGGCGCGCGCGCGACGGTGTCGGGGCGGCCGGTGCTGCTCGTGGACGACGTGATGACCACCGGCGCGACCCTGCACGCTGCCGCACGCCAGCTTCGGCAGTCCGGCGCCGCGCGCGTGGATGCGCTCGTCCTCGCGCGCACGCCGGCGCCCGCCGGTACGGTTGGCACGGTCGACACCGTGACGAGGCCAGACTGATGTTCCGCATCGTCCTGGTCCACCCCGAGATCCCGCCCAACACCGGCAATGCGATCCGGCTGGCGGCCAACACCGGCTGCGAGCTGCACCTCGTGGAGCCGCTGGGCTTCTCGATGGAGGACCGCCTGCTGCGACGGGCGGGCCTGGACTACCACGAGACCGCGGCCGTGCGCCGGCACGCCAGCTGGTCCGCGCTGCTGGCCGCCGAGGCGCCCGCGACGGATCGGCTGTTCGCGTTCACGACACGCGGCGCAAGGCGCTTCGACGACGTCGCGTGGCAGCCCGGCGACTGGCTCGTGTTCGGCAGCGAGACGGCCGGCCTGCCGGTCGACTTGCGCGAACAGTTTCCGCCGCCACGACAGCTCCGCTTGCCGATGCGACCGGGACAGCGCAGCCTGAACCTCAGCAACGCCGTCGCCGTGGCCGTGTTCGAGGCGTGGCGCCAGCAACGATACGCAGGCAGCTGAGCTCGTACCGACGCGATGACGGGCGACGACCGACGCGGGAGCCGCCGCGTCGGCCCTCGCTCACTCGGGCTTGACTCCGGCAGCCGCGATCACCTTGGCCCAGCGCTCACGCTCGCTGGTCATCAGCAGGCGCAGCGCCTCGGGGGCCGTCCCGGCCGCCGAGAAGTACTGCCCCAGCATGCGCGTGCGCACCTCGTCGCTGCGGATGATGGTCGACAGCTCCCGCGCCACGCGCGCGACGATCGGCGCCGGCGTGCCGGCCGGCGCCAGCACGGCCTGCCAGGAGATCGCCTCGAAGTCGCCGAAGCCTTGCTCGCGCAGCGTCGGCAGTTCCGCCAGAGAGGCCGTGCGCCCGAGGCTGGTGATCCCGAGGGCCCGCAGCTTGCCGGCGCGGACCTGCGGCATCGCGATGGCCGGGACCATGAACCCGGCCTGGATCTGCCCGGCCAGCATCGCGGTGATCACCTGCGGGAATCCCTGGAACGGCACGTGGACGAGCTCGATCCCGGTGCGCGACCGGAACAGTTCCATCGCGAGGTGCGCGGCGCTCCCGTTGCCGACGCTGCCGTAGTTGAGCTCGCCGCGGCGCCGGCGCGCCACCTCGACGAACTCGGCGACCGTGTTCGCACCCAGCCCCGGATCGACGACGAGAACGTTCGGCGACGTGGCCACCAGCGTGACCGGCTCGAGCTCCCGAACGGGGTCGTAGGGCAACGAACGGCTGAGCAGCGGCGCCGTGACCAGCGGGCCCTGGATCGTGAACAGCCACGTGTAGCCGTCGGGCGCGGCCTTGGCGACGGCACCGGTGCCGATGTTGCCGCCGGCCCCGGGCCGGTTCTCGACCACGACCGGCTGGCCGAGGGCCCGCGCCAGCGGCTCGGTCAACATGCGGGCGATCAGGTCGGGCGATGTGCCGGCCGGGAACGGCACGACCATGCGCAGCGGGCGCTGGGGCCAGGCCTGCGCGTGGGCCGCACGGCTGCCGAGCAGCCCCAGCGGCGCGATCGATGCACCAGCGGCCGCGATGAGGAGTCGACGACGGGTCATGAAAGGTCTCCTGTCAAGTGGGCACAGCGAGTTCACCGGGCCCGGTTTCGGGTTCGTCGGGGTTCAGGACTCGGCCCGCGCATCGCGCTCGAGCAGGCGCGCCAGCGCGGCGGACGGGGCCAGCGCGCCGTCGAGGACGGCCACCACGGCCTCGGTGATCGGCATCTCGACGCCCAGGCGCCGCGCCCGGTGGAGCACCTGCGGCGCGCTGCGCACCCCCTCGGCGACGTGGCCCAATCGGGCGAGGATGGCCGTGAGCGGCTCCCCCGCGGCCAGTGCGAGGCCGACCTGCCGGTTGCGCGACAGGGCGCCGGTCGCCGTCAGCACGAGGTCGCCCAGGCCGCTCAGTCCCATGAAGGTCCCGGCGCGCGCGCCCATGGCCAGCCCCAGCCGCGTCATCTCGGCCAGGCCGCGCGTGACCAGCGCGGCCCGAGCGTTCAGACCCAGGCCGATCCCGGGGCCCGCCCCTGGCCATGGCAGGCCATCGGCGATGCCGGTGGCGATCGCCAGGACGTTCTTCACCGCGCCGCCCACCTCGACGCCAACCGGATCCGACGACGTGTAGACCCGCAGCGTGGCGTCGTGCAGCGCGTCGACCGCGCGCCGGGCCACGGCCTCGTCGGCACTCGCGGCCACCAGGGCGGTCGGCTGGCCGCGGGCCACCTCGAGTGCGAAGCTCGGGCCGGAGACGACGACCGGCGAGCGGCCCGGCAGCACCCGCGCGGCGATCTCGTGCCCGAGTTCGCCACTGCCCTCGCGGAAGCCCTTGCACAACCAGCCGACGGCCGTGGGATCCCCGCGTGCGGGGGACGACTCCGCCCACCGCGACAGGGTCGCCTCGAGCGCATCCATCGGCGTCGCCACCAGCACCAGGCCCCCGGGGCCGGCGTCCGCCGCGGCCGCGTCGAAATCCGCGGTCACCCGAAGCCCGTCGGGCAACTCGACCTCGGGCAGGTAGCGCTCGTTGCGACGCGTGCGCTGCATCGACTGGGCCTGCGCCGGGTCGCGCGCCCACAGGGTCACGGGATGCCGCCGTGCGGCGTGGGCGGCTAGCGCCGTGCCCCACGCACCGGCCCCCAGCACGGTCAGCATGGCGGCGGCGGGATAACGTCAGGCGCTGGTGATGATGCCCGACGGGCTCACGCCGCCGTTGGGCGAGCCGCTGCGCTGCTGCGACTCGTACATCGCCTGGAAGTTGACTTCCGACAGCACGATCGGCGGGAAGCCGGCGCGCGTGCAGACGTCGGAGACGATCGCCCGCAGGTACGGGTAGACGATCCCCGGGCAGGCGATGCCGATGATCGGCTGGAGCTGGTCTTGCGGCAGATTGCGGATCTCGAAGATACCGGCCTGCTTGGCCTCGACCAGGAACAGCACCTTGTCGTTGACCTTGGTGGTGACGGTGGCGGTGACGGTCACCTCGAAGACACCGTCGGCGATCGGCTCGGCGCCCACGGCCAGGTTGATGTCGACCGCCGGCTGGGCCTGCTCCAGCAGGATCTGCGGGGAGTTCGGCTGCTCGAGGGACAGGTCCTTCAGGTACAGGCGCTGGATCTGGAACACCGGGGTCTGGTTGTCTTCGGCCATTGGGGGTCTCGGGGTGATGGGAGGGCCCGCACGGCGATGGCCACGCGGAACCTCGGGGTGATGGGAGGGCCCGCACGGCGATGGCCACGCGGAACTCACGGATTATCGACGCCACCCCGCACGCCTCCCGGCGCGGATCCCCGCGCGGGGGCAGCCCCGGCCCTCGCCGGCGGGGCGAGTTTGCCGGCGGGCCGGCCAGGTCAGTCAGTCAGCCAGGTCAGCCGGCCAGCAATGGCACCAGGCCGCCGCGCTGGTCGAGCGCGACGAGGTCGTCGCAGCCGCCGACATGGGTGTCGCCCACGAAGATCTGCGGCACGGTACGCCGGCCGGTCAGGCGGATCATCTCGTCGCGCTGGGCCGGGTCGGTGTCGATGCGGACCTCGTCGATCTGCTCG
>JALOSQ010000151.1 GCA_025458335.1 Ideonella sp. | reverse complement strand
CGCGCCCGCGCCCGCAGCCGAGGCCGCCACCGCGCCCAAGGCCACGCCGCCCGGCGCGCCATCGGCACCACCGGTGACCGCTCCGGCGGGTGGCGCATCCGTCCAGGCGCCCGTGCCGCCACCGGCACCGGCACCGGCACCGGTGACGGTGACAGTGACGGTGACGCCACCGGCCGCCGCCGCGGCGCCCGTGACGCGCCCGGCGGCCGAACCCGCGCCCGTGACACCTCGGCCGCCGGCACCTCGACCCGCCGCGGCCCAGCCGCCAGCACCCAAGGCGTCTCCGCCGCCTCGACCTGCGAAGCCGGCGCCGCCCCCGGCCCCGGTGTTGCCCACGCCGGATCAGCTGCCCGAGGCCCTGCGACGCGAGCTGCCGAACCTCGAGGTCACCGGATCGGCCTATTCGGCCGACCCTGCGAGCCGCATGCTGATCCTCAACGGCCAGGTGGTGCACGAGGGCGATGCGCTCGGCGGCGGCGTGGTGCTCGAGACCATCCAACCCCGTTCTGCCGTGTTGCGCACGGGCGAGCAGCGATTCCGCATCGCGTTCTGATCCGGCTGCGGGGGGGGGCGCAGGGTCGCGCCGCAGCCCGTGCCGCCAGTGCGGGCAGGTCATACCCGGGCCAGCCTGGCCCGGTCAGCGGCCTGAGCTGTCCTTGAGCGTCGTGATCCGGTTGAACACCGGCCGCTGAGCCTGGTGGTCCACCCGGTCGGCCACGAAGTACCCGTGGCGCTCGAACTGCAGGCGCTCTTCGCGGGGCGTGGCGGCGAGCGACGGCTCGATCACCGCTTGCACGACCATCTTGCTGCGCGGGTTGAGCACCTCGCGGAAATCGCGCCCGCCGGCGTCGGGCTGGGGCTCGGTGAACAGGTGCTCGTACAGGTTCACCGTGGCGGCGAGCCCGTCGTGGCGCGAGACCCAGGTGATCGTGCCCTTGACCTTGACCGCGTCGGCACCGGGTGTGCCGCTGCGGGTGTCGGGCACGACCCGCGCGCGCACCCGCTTGATGCTGCCGTCGGGCGCCTTGTCGCAGCCCGTGCACTCGACCACCAGGCCGTACTTCAGCCGCACCTTGTTGCCCGGGAACAGCCGGAAGTAGCCCTTGGGCGGCACCTCGGCGAAGTCGTCGCGCTCGATCCACACTTCGCGCGACAGCCCGAACGCGCGCTGGCCGAGCTCCGGCCGGGCCGGGTGGCGCGGCGCGCTGCAGGGTTCGACGTGCTCGTCGCGGCCATAGACCTCGGCCCAGTTCTCGAGCACCAGCGGCACCGGGTCGAGCACCGCCATCGCGCGCGGCGCCTGGCCCTCGAGGTCCTCGCGCAGGCACTGCTCGAGCACCGCGTGCTCGATCCAGATGTTCGTCTTGGACGCGCCGGTCCCGTCGGCCATCGCGCGGATGCTCGCGGGCGTGAAGCCACGCCGGCGCAGGCCGAAGATCGTCGGCATGCGCGGGTCGTCCCAGCCGTCGACGATGCGCTCGCCGACCAGCTCGCGCAGCTTGCGCTTGCTGGTCATCACGTAGGTCAGGTTGAGCCGGCCGAACTCGTGCTGGCGCGGCAGCTTGAACGGGTTGGGCTGGTCGCCGTCGAGCGCGTGCGCGAGCAGCGGCGAGAACTGCACGGCGTCGGGCCCGAGCAGCACGTCGAAGAACGCGGGCAGGTCGCGCAGCACCGCGTCGCGGTCGTGCTCCCAGCGCCGGAACATCTCACGCAGGCGGGCCTCGGCGGGGCTCGCGAACAGCTTGGCCGCGTGGTTGTGGCAACGCAGCGCGAATTCCTTGCCCGCCTCGATCCCCTGCGCCCGGATCGCCTCGACCCGCTGCAGCGCCCGCGACCACTGCGGTGCGCGCAGGATCGGCACGATGCGCTCGAGGGTCCAGTCGTAGAACGGCCGTTGGTCCTCGAACTCGAGCGTGCAGATGCTGTGCGTGATCTGCTCGAGCGCATCCTCGATCGGGTGCGCGTACGAGTACATCGGGTAGACGCACCAGCGGTCACCGCTGCGGTGGTGCGTGGCGTGCTTGATGCGGTAGATCGCCGGGTCGCGCAGGTTGATGTTGGGCGACGCCATGTCGATGCGCGCACGCAGCACCATCGATCCGTCGGCGTGCCGCCCGTCGCGCATCTCGTGGAAGCGCGCCAGGCTGTCCGCGGGCGCTCGGTCGCGCCAGGGGCTGTCGGTGCCCGGCGTGGTGAAGTCGCCGCGCCGCGCGCGCATCTCCTCGGGCGTCTGCTCGTCGACGTAGGCGTGACCGGTGGCGATCAGGTGCTCGGCCGCGCGGAACATGAAGTCGAAGTAGTCGCTGGCGTAGTACAGGTGCGAGCGGCCCTGCGACTCCCAGCTCCAGCCGAGCCAGCGCACCGCCTCGACGATCGCGTCGACGTACTCCTGCTCCTCCTTCTCGGGATTCGTGTCGTCGAAGCGCAGGTGGCAGATGCCGCCGTAGTCGCGTGCGAGCCCGAAGTTCAGGCAGATGCTCTTGGCGTGTCCGATGTGCAGGTAGCCGTTCGGCTCCGGTGGGAACCGGGTGCGCACGCGGGCGGCGTCGAGCGGGCCGGCCTCGTGGTGCGTGCCGTCGCCGGGCTGGCCGGCAAACCGCCGCCCGTCGTGGGTCCCGGCGGCGAGGTCGCGTTCGATGATCTGGCGCAGGAAGTTGCTGGCGGGCGCAGGGGGGGCGGCCTCGGGCTTCGGCATCGTCATGCGGGGATCATATCGACGGGGTCCGTCCGGTGACGTTTCGAAACAGGGCCGTGCGCGACGTCGGCGGCGGCTGTCAACGCCCCCGGGGGGGCGCCGCGTTGAGGCATCACCCAGACCCTCGGAGTTGACCGATGCCCTCACGCATCCCCCGGTTCCTGGCCTCGATCGCCGCCGTTGCCGGCCTTGCCGCCGCCTCCGCCCCCGCCTTCGCCGGCGGCAATGTGTGGTGGTCGATCGGCATCCACCTGCCGCCGGTCGGCACGGTGATCAGCAACGCGCCTCCGGTGGTCTACGCCCCCGCACCGGTCGTGTATGCGCCGCCCCCCGTGATCTACGCGCCGCCACCGGTCGTCGTGCACCGGGCACCCCGCGTGGTGTACGCGCCGCCGCCACAGGTGGTCTACGGCGGTTGGCACGCGCCCGGCCACAAGCGCAAGTGGAAGGACCGCGATCGCGACGGCATCCACGACCGCTGGGACGACCGGGACGACCGCCGCGGTCGGGGCTGGTGACCTTCCGACGGCCCGTCGCCGGCCGCGCGGTCTGGCGGCGGTCCCTTTCCTTGCTGTATCGACGGGCCGTGCTGCGACCCGCCCGGCACCCCGGAGACATTCGATGAGTCTTGATCTTGCCTTGCGCAACCCGCTGACCTCGGCCTGGCTGGCGCCCGAGCCGGCGGCGGACCGCGCGCCGGCGGCGCCGGCCGCCGATGCCGCGCTGGTGCGACAGCGCACCGTGGCGCAGCGCCTGTCCGCACTGCTCGACGACGCGGACGCGCTCGTCTGCCGCTTCGAGGTCGATGACGCCTTCGAGCGCGACCTGCCGCGGCGCCGCCGCTGAGGCGGCGGTCGACGCTCCTGCGCCGCCATTGCGGCGGCGCGCCAGTCACGCCCCGGGCCGGCCCCGGGGACCGGCTGTCACCAGGGCCGGAAGCGGTGTGCGTACACCCGGCTGACCGGGATCCGTTCGCGGGCGCCGCGCAGTTCCAGCGTCACCTTGCCGGTGTCGTCGCGCACCGCGCGAGCAATGGCGTCGGCGCGCACCACGGTGCCGCGGTGGACCTGCCAGAAGCGCATCGAGTCGAGTTGCGGCAGCAGCTGCCGCAGTGACATGCGGATCAGGTGCTCCCCCTCGGCGGTGATCACCCGCAGGTACTTGTCGGCCGCCTCGAAGAACAGCACGTCCTCGACCGGGACGAGGCGGATCGCGCCGCCCGGGCCAGCGACCGGGATCAGGTGGAGCCGCTGCGCCACGTCACCGGTCCCGTGGGGCGGCTCGCCGGGCGTCGTCGGTGCCTGCGCGATGCCGGGCGTGAGTGCCGGCGCCAGCAGGGCGCGCAGCCGATCGAGCGTTTCCGACGCATCGGCCGCGGCCGAGCGGCGCTGGGCGAGGCGGGCCTGCGCCCGCTCGCAGCAGCGTTGCAGCCGCAGGGCATCCAACGGCTTGAGCAGGTAGTCGATCGCCGCGCGGTCGAACGCCTCGACGGCGTGCTGTTCGTAGGCGGTGACGAACACGAGCAGCGGCAGCCCTGCATCGGGCCCGGGCCAGTCCTCGGCAATCGACTCGGCAGCCTGCAGCCCGTCCATGCCGGGCATGCGGATGTCGAGGAACACGAGGTCCGGCCGCAGGTCGAGCACAGCCGCGACCGCGCCGGCCCCGTCGCCGCAGGTGCGCAGCACGCGCAGGGCCGGCCACACCCGGCCGAGCTCGTGGCGAAGATGCTCGGCCAGCAGCGGCTCGTCCTCGGCGATGACGGCGGTGGCTTCCGGGCCGGGGTCGTGGGTGCCGAGGGTCATCGGGGGCTTCCGGTCAAGGGGGATGCCTCCACCCGGCCGCGGGTCGGCGGGGGCGCCGCGGATTCCGGGGTGGGCGCTGACCGGTCGGGGGCGGCGTCGCCCGGCGGCGGGGCCGTCTGCAAGGGCGCCTGCAGCGGCAGACGCAGCGTGGCCACGGCACCACCGGCGTCGTCCCCGGCCGGCACCAGCGCGAACGAGGCACGCCCGCCGTACAGCGCCTCGAGCCGCTCGCGCACCTGTCGAAGGCCGAATCCCCGTTCATCCGGGCGGTCGTCGCTTCGCGGCGCGGCGTGCGCCGTCAGCCCGATGCCGGTGTCGCGCACGGACAGCACCAGCTGGTCGCCCTCCAGCCGTGCCTCGACCAGCAGTCGACCACCGGCGACGGCCGGCTCGAGGCCATGCGCGATCGCGTTCTCGACCAGGGGCTGCAGCAGCAGGGCCGGCACGGGCTGCTCGGCCAGCTCGGACGGGAGCCGGCACGACCACTCGAGTCGAGGGCCCATCCGGACCTTCATCAGTTCGAGGTAGTCCTGGGTCCGTGCGAACTCGTCGGCCAGCCGGTGGTGCCCGCGCCGCGAGGCGGCCAGCGTGCTGCGGAGGAAGCCGATCAGGTGATCGAGCATCGCCTGCGCCCGCGGGGGGTCGACGGCCACCAGCACGCGCAGGTTCGCCAGCGTGTTGAACAGCATGTGCGGCTCGAGCTGCGACTGCAGCAGCCGCAGGCGGTTCTCCGCGGCCAGGCGCTCGGCGTCCCGCACGGCGGCCTCGGTCGCGGCCAGCGCTCCGCGGGCGTGGAAGAACATGACCGTCAGGAAGGACGCCAGCAGCGTGATCACGAACAGGACCGCGATCGGTTGCAGGTGGCCGCCGAGGACCGCGTCGAGGTGCGTGCCGGCGAACAGCGCATCGCCGAGCGCGGCACCGCCCAGGTAGCCGGTGACCGTGCTGAGCAAGGTCCAGGGCACCATCCAGGACCATCCCGGCCAATCGCGCTGGGCGGCATCGTCATCGGGTCGGCTCGCGGCGATCCAGCGGGACAGGGCGAACCGACCGGTCTCGATGAGGGCCTGGATCGACAGGCCGATGCACAGCGAGTACCCGACGTTCAGTGCCAGCAGGCGGCCGACGCCTGGCGAGCCCAGGTCCTTGGTGACGAGGGTGATGAAGGCGCCGATGAACACGCACAGCGGCACGCCGATGGCCGCCTCGACCGCGAGCTGGCCGTACCAGGGGCGTCTCATCACCACCCCAGCCCGTGATGCCAGAGCCGGTCACCGAGGTAGCGGCCGGGCAGCAGCGTGAACAGGCCGGCCACGACGCACGCGCCGAGGTAGGTGCTGCGCATGGCGAACCGGTGCGTCGTGATTCGGCCCTGGGCGAGCGCGTGGAAGGCCAGTGCGATGCCGCCGACGGTCACCGGCACGAGCAGGTGGATCGGGGTGTAGCCGGCCAGGTTCAGGCGCGAGAAGTTCAGGATGAACAGGCTCGAGACGGCAGTCACGGCCATGAGTGTCACCCAGGCGTGCCCGGCCGTGCGATGCCATCGGCTGCCCTTGGGCGTCCACAGGGCCGCCGG
>JALOSQ010000150.1 GCA_025458335.1 Ideonella sp. | reverse complement strand
GCGCGTCAACGCCGCGCGCGCTGCAACTCGGACTCGGCCTCGCCAGGGTCGAGCGCCTGGGTGTCCGCAAAGGCCGTCGGGGGCCTCGCAAAGGCGTCGAAGGCGGGATTGGAGAACTCGATGGCCGCCTTGACCACCGACTTCGGGGCGGTGGCCAGGCGGCGCTCCGCCGGGGTCTGCGACTCGAGCGGCAACGGCTTCGAGAACGCCTCGCCCGGCAGCGCCGACGGCACGGTGGTGCGTTCCAACGGGTCCGGCCGCGAGTCGACCGGGGCGCGGCTCGCGACCCGCCGCGCCAGCGCGCGCACTTCCTCGATCGCTTCATCGAGGTGATGGCGGTTCTCGACCTGGGCCCGCTCCACGCGCCGCCGCAGGGCCAGGATCGCCGCGGCCTGCACGGCGACGGCGATCGAGAGCACGACGAGCAGGGCGGGCACGGGATCCATGGTGCAGTGGAGATCGGCGGCCGTCCCGCGGACCTGAGCCGCGGACCGCACGCGCTCCCCCTGGCCGTGACATCCGCCGCGCGAGCGCGAGGATCAGCGTGTGCCGCCTTCGCCGCGCCCGAGCAGTGCGGCGCCAGCGGCCACCCGGCTGACGATCGTCAGCGCACACAGGGCCGCAAAGCCCAGCGCCCACGTCGCGAAGTGCTGCGGCCACAGGCACATCAGCGCGAAGCAGGCGATCGTCTCGCCGCCTTCGGTCAACCCGCCGAGGTAGTAGAAGCCTTTGTTGGGCAGCCGCGCGTTGCTCAGGCCGCGCCGCTCGGCGAGCACCGCGAAGGCCAGGAAGCTCGAGCCGGTGCCGATGAACGCGGCCAGCAGCACCGCGGCGGCCAGCGCGTTGGCGCCCGGGTCGGCCAGCGCGAACGCGAGCGGCACGCTGGCATAGAAGAGGAAGTCGGCGACGATGTCCAGGAAGGCTCCGCGATCGGTCGGCGCGGTCTGGCGCGCCACGGCGCCGTCGAGGCCGTCGGCCACGCGTCCGGCCAGGATCAGCAGCAGTCCGACCCCAGGGCGGCCCCAGACGATCGCAGCCGAGCCGGCCAGGCCGAGCCCGAAGCCGACGGCCGTCACCCGGTCGGCATGCACCCCCCAGGCCACGAGCCGGCGCGCCGTGGCCTCGATGGCCGGCCGCAAGCGCTCGAGCGCCCAGCGATCGATCATGCGTCGGGCAGCAGGCGGCCACACGCGGAGACCGCCGCCTCGCCCGGGGACGCGACGGCGTGCAGGCCCACGGGGGCGCGCGAGAACCCGCGCGCGGCGACGAGCCCGCGCCCGGACTCAGTCCTCATCGCGGATCTTGAAGGCCGCGACCAGCTGCTGCTGGACCGCCGGCGGGACCGGCTCGTGGTGCGAGAACGCGATCGTGTAGCGCCCCTGGCCCTGCGTCATCGCGTTCAGCCGCGACTGGTAGCCCGCGAGCTCCGACAGCGGCGCCTGCCCGCGCACCACGATCGCCCCCGCTGCGCCGTTGGCCGTGCCGGTGACCATGCCGCGGCGCGAGGACAGGTCGCCGGTGATGTCGCCCATGGTGCCGTCGGGCGCGGTGATCTCGACGTCGACGACCGGCTCGAGCACGATCGGCCGGGCCTCGCGCACCGCGGCGAGGAAGGCCTTGCGCCCCGCGGTCACGAAGGCGATCTCCTTGCTGTCGACGCTGTGGTGCTTGCCGTCGTACACCGTCACGCGCACGTCGACCACGGGGTAGCCCGCGATCGCGCCGGTGGCGAGGACCTCGCGCACGCCCTTCTCGACCGCGGGGATCAGCGCCGTGGGGATCACGCCGCCCTTGACCTGGTCGACGAACTCGAAACCCGCGCCGCGCGGCAGCGGCTCGACGCGAAGGAAGACCTCGCCGAACTGGCCGGCGCCGCCCGTCTGCTTCTTGTGCCGGTGGTGGCCCTCGGCCGCGGCGGTGACCGTTTCGCGGTAGGCGATGCGCGGCGGGTGGGTCTCGACCTCGAAACGATGCACCTCGCGCAGTCGATCGAGCACGGTGCGCAGATGCAGCTCGCCGAGGCCGTAGAGCACGGTCTCGTGCGTGGCGCTCGCCTGCTCGAGCCGCAGGCACGGGTCTTCGTCGACCAGGCGGCCGAGGATCTCCCACAGGCGCTGCTCGTCGCCGCGGCGCCTGGGCGCGATGGCCAGGCCGTGCACCGGCACCGGAAAGTCCAACGGCCTGAGGTGGAGGTGGTCGTCCTCGGCCGCGTCGTGCAGCACCGCGTCGAAGCGCAGGTCGTCGACCTTGGACACCGCGACGATGTCGCCCGGCAGCGCACGCGGCACCTCGACGTGTTCCTTGCCCTGCAACAGGAACAGGCGCTCGACCTTGAATGGCTTGCGCCCGTCGCCGATGTACAGGTGCATGCCCGGCGTGACGGTGCCCTGGTGCACGCGGAACACGCCCAGGCGACCGACGAACGGGTCGACGGTGACGCGGAAGACGTGCGCGATCACGTGTCGAGCGGGATCCGGCACGGCCTGAACCGGCCGGGCGTCGGCACCCTCGCCCTCGAGGAACTCGGGCGGATTGCCTTCGGTGGGATTGGGCAGCAGCTTGACCACCACGTCGAGCAACTCGGCCACGCCGGCGCCGGTGCGCGCCGAGGTGAAGCACACCGGGATCAGGTGGCCCTCCCGAAGCGCCTGTTCGAGTGGGGCGTGCAGCTCCGACGCGTCGACGTCGCCGTCGTTGAGGTAACGATCGACGAACCCGGCGTCGACCTCGACCACCTGTTCGACAAGGGCGCGGTGCGCGTCGGCCACCGAGCCGAAGTCGCTGTGGCCCTCGCGGTTGTAGAAGCAGTCCACCACCTTCGTGCCGCCGGCGTCGGGCAGGTTGAGCGGCAGGCACTCGGTGCCGAAGGTCGTGCGGATCTGTTCGATCAAGGCCGGCAGTCCGCCGGGCGCCTGGTCGATGCGGTTGACCACGATCAGGCGGTCGAGGTGGCGCTCGGCCGCGTAGGCCATCAGGCGCACGGCGGTCGCCTCGACGCCGCGCACCGCGTCGATCACCACCACCGCGGTGTCCACCGCCTCGAGCGCCGGCAGGCACTGGCCGAGGAAGTCAGGCGCCCCTGGGGTGTCGATCAGGTGCACCCGCGTGCCGGCGTGGTCGAGGTGCATCACGGCCGCGTTGAGTGAGTGCTGCAGGCGCCTCTCGAGCGGGTCGTGGTCGCTGACGGTGGTGCCGCGCTCCAGGCTGCCCGGTGCATGGATCGCGCCGCTGCGATGCAGCAGCGCCTCGGCCAGGGAGGTCTTGCCGGCACCGGCCGGGCCGACCAGCGCAAGGGTGCGGATCGAGGCGACGTCGCGGGAGGCGATGGCGGTGGCGGTCACGGGGGTGTCCTGCAGGGGTGGTGCCCCACGGTAGCGCCGAGGTGAAGGGGCTGTCGAGAGGGGGAGTGCGAGGGCCGCCGGCGGCCGGGGTCGGCGCGCCACGGTGAATGCCCGGGTTCCGGTGGGCTCCGCCTTGCCCGATCCTGCGGGCAGGAGGCTTCATGAACTGGCTCGACACCTCGATCATGCGCACCCGCGGCCTCGCGCAGGGCCGCACCCCCGACACCCACGCGCTGACCGAAGCGAAGCAGGGCAAGTTCCACTACACGATCGGCCCCTACTCCGACCCGGTGCTGCAGGTCCGGCCTGGCGACCGCATCGTCGTCGAGACGCGCGACGCCTTCGAGGGCACGGTGAAGACCGAGCAGGACCTGCCCTCGCGCGTGCTGCGCATGCCCTTCGTGAACCCGCAGAACGGGCCGATCATGGTGGGAGGCGCCGAGAAGGGCGACGTGCTGGCCGTCTACATCGAGAGCATGGCGCCGCGCGGCCCGAACCCGCGCGGGACCTGCGCGATGATTCCGCAGTTCGGTGCACTCAGCGGCACCAGCCTGACTGCGCTGCTGGCCGACTCGCTGCCCGAGATCGTCCGCAAGATCGACGTCGACGAGAACGGCGTCTACTGGAGCAAGCGGGTGACGCTGCCCTACCGGCCGCACATCGGCACGCTGAGTTGCAGCCCCGAGATCGACAGCATCAACACGCTGACGCCCGACGCCCACGGCGGCAACATGGACCTGCCCGACATGGGCCCGGGCAGCATCACCTACCTGCCCGTGCGCACGCCCGGCGCACGGCTGTTCATCGGCGACGCGCACGCCTGCCAGGGTGACGGCGAGGTCTGCGGGACAGCGGTCGAATACCCCAGCACGACGACGATCCAGGTCGACGTCATCAAGGGCTGGAACCTCGAATGGCCGCGGCTCGAGAACGAGTCGCGCATCATGTGCATCGGCAGCGCGCGCCCGCTGGAAGACGCCGCTCGCATCGCCTACAAGGAACTGGTGCTGTGGATGGAGGCCGAGTTCGGATTCGACCGGTGGGACGCCTACATGATGCTCAGTCAATGCGGCCTGGTGCGGCTCGGCAACTTCGTCGACCCCAAGTACACCGTAGGTGCGGGTATCGATAAGAAGTACCTCGCGCCCTGAGACACCCGCGTTCGATTTCCATTCGACTTCCCAGCAACAGGAGCAGCACCTCATGGATCTTGGACTCAAGGGCTTGAAGGCCATCGTGACCGGCGGCACCAAGGGCATCGGCCGCGCCATCGCCCAGACGCTCGCGGCCGAAGGGGCGCATGTGGCGTTCTGCGCGCGCAATGCCGCCGAGGTGGACCAGACGGTCAAGGACTTCAGCGTCCACGGAGGCAAGGTGCTCGGCCGCGTGGTCGACGTGGCCGACGGTGCCGCGCTGGCCGCCTTCGTCGGCGAGGTCGGTGCGGCCTTCGGTGGTGTCGACATCGTCGTGGCCAACGTCAGTGCGCTGGCGATCCCGAACGACGAGGCCAACTGGCAGAAGACCTTCGAGGTCGACATGATGGGCACGGTGCGGCTGGTCAACGCCGCGATGCCGTTCCTCGAGAAGAGCGCCCACGCCAGCATCGTCACGATCAGCAGCGTGTCGGGCCGCGAGATCGATTTCGCCTCCGGGCCCTATGGCGCCTTCAAGGCGGCCATCATCCATTACACCCAGGGCCTGGCCTACCACCTGGCGGGCAAGAAGATCCGCGCCAACACCGTCTCGCCCGGCAACACCTACTTCAAGGGCGGCGTCTGGGAGCAGATCGAGCACGGCAACCCGGAGCTCTTCAAGATGGCGCTGGGCCTCAACCCCACGGGCCGGATGGGCACGCCGCAGGAAATGGCCAACGCCGCCGTCTTCCTGGCCAGCCCGGCAGCCAGCTTCATCACGGGCACCAACCTGGTGGTGGACGGGGCGCTGACCAAGGGCGTGCAGTTCTGAAGCCTGCTCCGGCAGCGGGTCGTGCCGGACCGACGACCCGCCGGCTCGACTGCTAGAAGCGCTCGTCCGGTCGCAGGTAGCGCCACTGGCCGGCGGGCAGGTCGCCGAGCCGGACCTGGCCGATGCGCACGCGCTTGAGGCCCAGCACCTCGAGGCCGACCAGCTCGCACATGCGACGGATCTGCCGCTTCTTGCCTTCGCGCAGGACGAAGCGCAGCTGGTCCTCGTTCTGCCAGCTCACCTCGGCGCGACGCAAGGGTTGGCCGTCGAGCGCCAGGCCATGGCGCAGGCGCGCGAGGTCGCGATCCGGGAGCGTGCCGGCGCGGGTGTAGCGGACCCGCACCAGGTACTCCTTCTCGACGTCGGTGTCCTCGCCGATCAGCTGCCGGGCGATGCGGCCGTCCTGGGTGAGGACGAGCAAACCGACCGAATCGATGTCCAGGCGGCCGGCCGGCACCAGGCTGCGGGTCTGGCGCGGGTGAAAGGTCTCGCGGGTCCGGTCCTCGACCCAGCGGTTCTGCGGCGTGATCAGCACGACCGCGGGCTGGTAGCCGTCCTCGGCCTGTCCGCTCACGAAACCCACCGGCTTGTTCAGCAACACCGTGACGCGCTGCGCCTGCTCGGCTGCGGCCTGCCGCTCGATGCTGATCGCCTGGTGCGGCAGCACCTTGCTGCCCAACTGGTCGACGACCTGTCCGTCAACGCGCACCCAGCCGCGCGCGATCCATTCGTCGGCCTCGCGGCGCGAGCACAGCCCCAGTTCGGACATGCGCTTGGACAGCCGCACGGC
>JALOSQ010000010.1 GCA_025458335.1 Ideonella sp. | reverse complement strand
GCGTTGGCGCAGCGGCTGCTGCCGGTGGCCGATGGCTCGGACTTCATGGGCTCGCTGCGCAATCCGGCGGCCTGGAACCACGTGTTCGGGCTTCGCCCGAGCCAGGGTCGCGTGCCGATGTGGCCGGTGCTCGACGTGTGGCTTCAGCAGCTCGGCACCGAGGGCCCGATGGCGCGCTCTGTCGCCGATCTGGCGGCCCTCCTGGCCACACAGGCCGGCCCCGACCCGCGCGTGCCGTTGGCGCTCACCGAGCCGCTGGCCGCGTTCGCGCCGCCAGCCGACGCGTCCCGGCTGCGCGGGTTGCGCATCGGCTGGCTGGGCGATCTTGGCGGGTACCTGGCGGTCGAGCCGGGGGTGCTCGAGGTGTGCGGCCAGGCGCTGCAGCGGATGGCCGCCGAGGGCGCCGTCGTCGAGCCGCGCCCGGCCGGCTTCGACCCGGCGGCGGTCTGGGAGGCGTGGCTCGTCTGGCGCCGCGCGCTGGTGGCACCGCGGGTGGCGGGCTTGCTCGCGCGGCCGGGCGCGCGCGAGCGCATCAAGCCCGAGGCCCTGTGGGAGCACGACCAGGCGCGGGGCACGCCGGCGCTCGCGCTGGTCGAGGCCAGCCAGGCGCGGACGCGCTTCTTCCACCGGATGGTCCGGCATTTCGACGAGGTCGACGTGCTGGCCCTGCCCGCGGCTCAGGTCTGGCCCTTCCCGATCGAGGAGCGGTGGCCTCGGGCGGTTGCCGGGCGGGCGATGGACACCTACCACCGGTGGATGGAGTGCACGCTGTACGCCACCTTCGCGGGGCTGCCGGCGCTGAGCATGCCGGCGGGCTTCGGGGGAGGCGGTCACTGGCCGATGGGGCTGCAGCTGATCGGGCGCCCGCGCGGCGATGCCGACCTGCTCGCCGTGGCGGCCGCCTACGAATGCACTGCGGTGCACCTGCTCGCCCGTCGACCGCCGCCACCCGTCGAGAGGGCCGTGGCCTGAACCGGGTGCGACCGCGCGGCGGGCGCCGCGGGAGCGCTCACGTGAACAGCATCCGTCGTCGATCAGGTCCTCGCGCTTGAGGTCGAACATCTGCATCGCGAGCTGGCAGCCGTACAGGCGGGCGCCGGAGTCGCACAGCTGCTGAACGAACTCGGCGACCGGCGGGATGTCGAGCTCGCCCATCTTCTTCATCATCATGTGCGTGGCCAGCGCGGACATGCCGGGCAGTCCGCCGAGCATCGTCGGCATGTGCATGGCCGGGTTGCCGACGGTGGCCACCTTGATGTGCTCATTGCGTCCCTTCAGGATCGCCTCGAGCCCGAAGAAGGTGAAGAACACCTGCGCCTCGATGCCCTCCATCCGGGCGCCATTGGCGAGGATCAGCCCCGGGTAGACGCCGTCGAGCGACCCGCGCGAGACGATGATCGACACCTTCTCGAACGGCGGCTCGGCGGTCGCGGCGGCAAACGGGTTGGGGGATGTGCTGTCCATCGGATCCTCCTGGTGGGGTTCGAGACGGCGAGGCGTCGGGCGTGGACCCCGCGGGTGAGCCCGGCCCCGTGACCGTCAGACGCAGCCCTTGGGCTTGGGGATGCCGCCGATGCGGGCGGCGAGCTTGGCCGGGCCCTTGGGGAACAGCTGGTACAGGCGCTTGACGTCGACGCCCGAGGCGACGCCGAGGGTGCGGATGCTCGGTGCCGTGCCCGTGGCCAGGTAGCGCTCGCGCATGAAGCGCACCACCTGCCAGTGTTCGGGCGTCAGCGCCGGCAGGCCGCTCAACCGTGCGATCTCGGCGCCGAGCGCCTCGTCCCACTGCTCAGGTCGGGTCATGAAGCCCTCGGCGTCGATCTCGATGGCCCGGTCGAGGAGAGTGACGGTGGTCATGGCAGATGGCAGGTCGGGGCCCGCGCGATGCCGGCTCAGGCAGCGGCGGGGCCGGGTTGGCGCTTGCCGCGCAGGCTCATGCGCGGCGGCACGAACGGGATGTCGTGGCCGGGCAGCAGCACGTGCCAGTACATCCAGCGGAAGGCGAGCTTGCCCAGGTGGTTCAGGCGCGACTCCGCGAGCAACGACAGGGGCCCGACCACCGGCAGCGGAAAACGGCCGGGCAGGGGCTCGACCTCGTCGTTGAAGTCGATCAGCAGCGCCTTGCCGAAGCCGGTCTCGATGAAACAGTTGGCGTGGCCGTCGTACTGCGGCTCGAGCGGCTCGCCGGCGATGAAGCGCGCGACGTTGCCTTCGAGCACCTCGGCCTCGAAGTGCGCGACCGAGCCCGCCTTGCTCGCGGGCAGGTCGGTGGCGTCGCCCAGCGCGAACACGTTGGGCTTGCAACGGGCCTGCAGCGTGTGCGGGTCGGTCCGCACGAAGCCGAGTTCGTCGCCGACGCCGTCGCTGCGCGCCACCCACTCGGCACCGCCATGCAGGGGCACCGTCACCAGAAGGTCGAACGGTACCTCGCGCTCGTCCCAGCTCGTGATCAGCCGGCGCGCGCCGTCGACGCGGCCGGTGGCGAACTCGGTGACGACCTCGATGTCCTTGTCGGCCAGCAGGTGGCGCAGCGCCGCGTTGCACGTGGCCTTGGTGAACGCGTCGTCCAGGGGCGTCACGTAGCGGATGCGCACGCGCTCGCGCAGGCCGCGGCGCCGGAGGAACCAGTCAGCCAGGAAGGCGAACTCGAGCGGCGCCACGGGGCACTTGATCGGCAGGTCGATCACCGAGACGACCAGGTCGCCGCCTGGCCAGTCGGCGAGCCGTGCGGCGAGCGCCTGCGCCCCGTCGAGGCTGTAGAAGTCGTGCACGGTGTCGCGCCAGCCCGGTCCGGTGAGCCCCTCCGTCTGCTCGGGCAGCAGCCGGCACCCGGTGGCCGCGACCAGCACGTCGTAGGTCAGCGGCGTACCGTCGGACAGATGCACCGTGTCGGTTGCCGTGTCGACCCGATCCACCGCGCCGGCGATGCAGGTCACGCCGGCACGCAGGGTCTGGCGGCGTGGCCGCCTGAGTTCCGCGGCCGCATACCCGCCGAACGGCAGCATCAGAAGGCCTGGCTGGTACAGGTGCCACGGGTCCGGGTCGACGACCGTGATCGAGACCCGGTCGCCGAAACGGCGCGACAGCCGGTTGGCGACGATGGTGCCGCCAGTGCCGGCGCCGAGGACGACGATGCGGGTCATGGCAACCTCACGACGAGCATGCCCGTCGCACGTTCCGTCGCCTTGATCCAGGGCAATCGCCGCGGAAGCGCGAGGGCCCGGCGTCGGCCGCAAGAAGCCGCCGACGTGGCTGACCTGCCTGGCGCGCCGTCACCGGTCGCGGCCGGTCCCGAAGGTCACGGCAGGCTAGAACGCGAAGCGCAGCCCGAGGGTGAACAGCTGGGTGCCCGCCTTGTCGTTGGCGGTGTACTTGACGCGCGAGAAGTCCGCATCCGCGGTCAGCATCAGCGACGGGGTGAACGAGTAGCCGCAGCCAAAGCCGTAGTAGGCCTCGGTCGAACTGTGGCTGCTCGAGGACGCGGTGCCGCCCGTGGTGGTGTCGGTGTCGGCGTCGTTCTGGGCGACGCCGAGCCGTGCGAAGCAGCGACCCCAGCCGAACAGGTACGTGTAGGCCACCCCGACACCCATGCCGCTGGCGCTGGTCGCGAGCGTCGAAGCGACACCGCCGGTCGTCGAGGACCGGTTCGCCTTTCCCCAATCGAAGTAGACCGCCTCGAGCGACCACGGACTGGCGATGTTCCAGCCCCCGTACAACTTGAACCCGTTGTCGCTCGTGTCGCACGACGACGTGCCGCCGCAACCGATGTCGATCCTCGAGGGGCCGAATCCGGCCCCCGCATACGCCTGCGCGAGGGCTGGGAGGGGCGCGATCAACGCAGCGGAAGCGACCGCGGCCAGCAGGACGGAACGGATCTTCATCGGGGCCTCCTGGATGCAGGGTGGGTGGGCGTGCTGGCCGTGAGGGTCCGCGGATCGATCCGACCGGGCGGGCGACACGACCTCCTGGATGCTCGTCAGGCTACGGCCACGGCGCATCCCGGGCAAGGCATGGCGTGACCTGCGGTGCCCCGGAAATGACCGCGCTCAAGCCACAGATGCGTCCCCAGGCGTGCGGCGGATTGCCGGCCGTGGCACCCGGCGCGCGCCCATAGGATGCGCGTCCTATGCGCAGATGCCGGCCGCCCCTCGATGGCTCGACGCCCGACGACGCTGGCCGACCGGCCGACAGGCTTGCGCCACTGCGAACTGCTCAGGCATGGGCCCGCTCGATCGCCGCGACCCGGCCCCGGCGCCGTGAGGCGCTGCTGTCGCTCGCCGCGGCGATCGCGGGCGCGGCCTGGAGTCCGTGGGTCGAGGGGGCGCCGCTGGGCGGCTTGGGTGCAGCCGCGGTGGCGGGCACCCCGCCTCCAACAGTCCCTGTACCGGGCCTGCACCGTCTGGGCCGCGAGATCGTCGCGCTGCTGGCATCGGCCGAGGAAGACGGCCTCGACCCCGCCGACTACGGCGTCGATCGCCTGCGGCTGGCGGTCGACCGCGCCGCTGCGACGACCCTGCCGTCGGACGCGACCGCGCGGCTCGATGCGGCGCTCGGTGCGGCACTGTCCCGCTACCTCACGGACTTGCGCACCGGCCGTGTCGACCCGCGCGAGATCCATCAGGCGTACGAACCCCCGTCCGGGGCTGCGTTCGACGTGGCGGCGGCCATCGCCGCGGCGATGGCCGCCGGCGTGCTGGCCCCTGCCGTGCAGGCGGCGACGCCGGTGGTCCCGGCGTATGCCGCCTTGCGCGGCGCGCTCGCGCGCTGCCGCGCGATGGGCGCGCACGAGGCCTGGGCCGAGCCCCTGGCGCCACTGCCGCGACCGAGCCAGCGTGGCGCCCTGCCCAAGGTCGAGCCAGGACAGGAGTGGCCGGGCGCCGCATCGCTCGCGCGCCGGCTCGTCGCCTGGGGCGACCTGGCGGCGATGCCCACTCCTGCGCCGACGGCGCTCGACGACACCCTCGTCGAGGGCCTGCGCGCCTTCCAGCGCCGCCATGGGCTGACCGATGACGGCGTGCTCGGCCGCGCGACGATGGCCGCGCTGCAGGTCACGCCGGCACAGCGGGCCCGCCAGGTCGCGCTGACGATGGAGCGCCTGCGCTGGACCCCGCTGATGCAGGGGTCGCGAATGATCGTGGTCAACCTGCCCGAGTTCGTGCTGCGCGCCTACGAGGTCGACCCGCGCGGCCGCATCGTGGTGCGCGAGCAGATGAAGGTCATCGTCGGGCGTGCGCTGGACACCCGTACGCCGCAGTTCGACGAGGCGATGCGGTTCATCGAGTTCAGTCCCTACTGGAACGTGCCCGACTCCATCGCCCGCAAGGAGCTCGTCCCGCGCCTGCGTCGCGACCCGGGCTATTTCGCTCGGGAGGGCTTCGAGTTCGTCGACCGGGCGGGTCGCGTCGTCGAAGGGCTCACGCCCGGTCGCCTGGACGCGGTGCTGGCCGGCACGCTGCGCCTGCGCCAGCGTCCGGGCGAACGCAACGCCCTGGGCGACATCAAGTTCGTCTTTCCGAACCGCGACAGCATCTTCCTGCACCACACGCCGGCCACGTCGCTGTTTGCGCGCGACCGCCGCGACCTGAGCCACGGCTGCATCCGGGTCGAGCATCCTGTGGCCCTTGCCCGCTTCGTGCTGCAGGACGAGCCGGGCTGGACCGAGGCACGCATCCGGGAGGCGATGGCCGCGGGCACGTCGACCACGCAGGGTCTGTCACGACCGCTGCCGGTGCTGATCACCTACGGCACCGCACTGGTGCTGGGCGGGCGCCTACACTTCTTCGACGATGTCTACGGCCACGACCCTGTGCTCGAAGCCGCCCTGCAGCGGCGCGTGCGGCCCGCACTGCCGGCTCCTTGAGCCCGGCCCCGTCTCGGCGTGACCCGACCCTGGAGCCTCCATGCGAGATCAATCCTCCCCCCCGCGGCGGCGCTGGCTGAGGCACACCCTCGGGCTCGGTGGCGCGGCGGCCCTGATGCCCCTGGCGGCCCTGCCGGCGCGCGCGGCCGTCGCCACGCCGCGCGATATCGCGATGTCCCACCTGCACACACGCGAGCGCATCGCCACCGTCTACGCGATCGGTGAGCGATTCGTTCCCTCGGCGCTGGTGTCGCTGAATCACTTTCTCCGCGACCACTACAGCGGCGAGGTCGGCGAGATGGACCCGCAGCTCTACGAACTGCTCCAGCGGGTACGCCGGGAGCTGGGCAGCGACCGGTCCTTCGAGGTGATCTCGGGCTACCGGTCACCGGCGACCAACGAGCAGCTGCGCACCACGCGCGGCGGCGGCGTGGCGCGTCGCAGCCTGCACATGGACGGGCGCGCCATCGACGTCCGACTGCCCGGCGTGTCCCTGTCCGACCTGCGCGATGCCGCGATCGCGTTGAAGTCGGGCGGCGTGGGCTACTACCCGCGCGAGAACTTCGTCCACATCGACACCGGGCGCGTGCGGCACTGGTGAGACGGGCGGCGCGAGCGCGCCGCCCGCACGGCGTCGACCTCGCCGCTTGAGCGCGGTCAAGGGCCGTGTCGGCCGCGGGCCTAGTCTCGCGGGCGAGGACGCCCCCCGACCGTGCTGTCGCTCCCGCGAACTGCGATTCCCTTTCGCCCGCGCGCCACCCCGCGCGCGTTCCTGGCCTGCGTGCTGGCGGTGGGGTTGGCGGGCCCCGGCGGAGCCCGGGCGCAAGGGGCGCCGATCCCCATTCCGATGGTGCCGCCGGGCGAGTTGCTGTTGATCCCGCTGCTGCTCGTCTTGCTGCCCCTGGGCATGCGGCTCGCGGCCCCGGACGAGAAGACAGTGCGCGAGCTCGAGCGGCGCCGCGACTGGGACGGTCTGGCGGCGCTGGCGTCGCGGCGGCTGGAGGAGCATCCGGACGATCTGCACTGGCGCGAGTTGCGCGGCCGGGCCTGGCAGCAGGCGGGCCGCTGCGACCTGGCGGTGCCCGACCTGGGGGCCGCCTTCGAGCATCGCCGCGGCGTGGCCGGTCGCGACGACCCGGCTGCGTTTGCCGTCGGCATGGCGCTTGGGGTGTGCGAGGCGATGCTGTCGGAGTTGGTCCGTGCGCAGCGCACGATGGCCGAGGTGGTGGCGCTGGCCCCGGCCCGGTGGGAGCCGCTCTATCAGCTCGGGGTGCTCGCAGCCCTGCTCGGTGACCGGGAGGCGCTGGGCGTCCACGCGGCTTCGCTCGAGGTGTTGAACCCGACGCGTGCCCAGTCGCTGCGCGCCGACGCCGTGCAGATCGCCGTGGCCGCGTCATCGAGGGGCTCCGCCAGGCCTGGTGGGACACGGGAGGTCCCCCAGACCGCCGGTGGCGCCGTGGCGCCGCCTGTCTCGATGGCCGATGGCCGCTTGTCGATCGGCGACCGGGCGTTGCGCCTGCCGGCGGGCGACTGGCAGCTCGTGCGCGGGGGCGTGGCCAGCGAGGAGGTCCGGTCCAGCAGCTTCTCGCGACAGATCATGACGACGCCGGTGCGCGTGCTGACCGTCCGCATGATGGCCGTACGAGGTCTGGACGGGTGGGTGTCGGACGGTCGGGTGTCGGATGTGCCCGCAGGGCCGACGCTCGACGCCGCCGTGGCGTTCACCGCGAACGCGTCGCGGGCCCACGGCACGTCGCACTGGGACAGCCAGGAGTTCTGCGCGGCGCCATCCGCATCGCCCGCCACGCTGGCGGTCGACCGCTTCGGCAGCTCGTTCGATCAGGCCGAGTGCCTCGTCGTGCGGCGGGTCGACCCGACGGCGGCGCGCGCCTCGGCGCGCCTGGGCCCGGTGCTGCGCGCCGCCGAGGCCGCCGGGGCCGTGCTGCCACCCCAGGCGTACGAGGTCCATTACTCCCGCTACGGGGTGGACTGGATGGTGGCCGCGACCTGGTGGCTGCCGCTCGAGCGGGTCGCGGGCGACCTCGTCGCGGTGCAGTGGGGCTACGCGCTCGCCGGGCAGATGCGCCCGCTCGCCGAGCGCCCTGACGCGCTTGCGGCACGGGTGCCGCGTCTGCTGGAGTCCAGGGCGGCACGCTGACGCGGCGGCCCGCTGCCGCGCACCTGCGGCGACCCTTCAGGCAGGGCGGGCCGCGAGCACGCGCGGCCGCTTGCCGCTGCGGCCGCAACGGGCGGCTTGGCCCGCATGACCGGTCACCCGCACCTGGCCCAGGCCCTGCGAGGCGAGGTACTCGCCAAGCGCTTCGCAGGCGCGCCGGCTCGCCGCCCGGCCGGGCGCGCCGCCAGCGGCAACGCGCAGCCTCAGATGCCGCTCGTCGACCTGCTCCACCTGGAAGGCGTACACGCCGGCGTCCTCCTCGATCACGGTGGTCAAGGCGAGCGGCAGCAGCCGCACGCGGTGCCCTCGGGCATCGCGCAGCAGCAGCGCATCGTCGCAACGGCCGTTGACGTCGATCACCGGCAGCGCGCAGCCGCAGGCACAGGGCCGCGGCGCGAACGTCACCCGGTCGCCCAGGTCGTAGCGCAGCAGCGGCTGCAGCGTGTTCGCGAGGTTGGTCAGCAGCGTCGTGTGGCAAGGCTCTCCCGGAGGCACCAACCGGCCATGTGCATCGACGGGTTCGAGGATCGCCCAGTCGCTGTTCAGGTGCATCGCGCCAAGCCGGCACTCCGTGGCCAGGGGCAGGAACTCCGACGCGCCGTAGCTGTGCACCACCGGGCAGCCGAAGGCGCGCTCGACGAAGCGGCGCACGGCGGGACCGAGCGCCTCGCCGCCCGTCCAGACCTCGCGCAGCCGCAGGCCGAGGCGACCGGCGACTTGCTCCCCGGCCAGCAGCTCGGCGGCCGTGGGATAGGTGGCCACCACGGTCGGCCCCCAGGCCTGCAGCGCCGTCCGCAACTCGCCCACGGGCATCAGGAACGAGAAACCCCGCAGCCGGGCGGCGATCGTCGGGTGCAGGCGCCGCAGCCGCTCGACGTTGACGGTGCTGGCGAAGTGCCCGTTCGTCGCGCCGACGAAGGCCGTGCGGTCCGTGACCCCGAACGGATCCAGCCAGCGGTGCAGCGGCGACACCACGGGGCGACGCAAGGCCTCGAGGGCGTCGTAGACCGCCATGGCGTGCGCGTCCTGAACGAACACGGCCGGGCTCCCGCCCGACCCCGAGCTCTCCCAGGCCCAGTACTCGCCCAGCAGCGGCTCGCCGATGCGTGCGCCGTCGGCCAGCCAGGCCCGCAGCAAGGGCAGGTTCAGCCGCGGGTCGGCCACCGAGTCGTCGAAGCGCCGCATCAGCGTGCGCCTGGACAGGATCGGCAGCTCGCCGAGCACGGCGTCGCGTGGCGAACGACCGCCCAGCGCCTCGCGCACCAGCGCAGATCCGGCCACGGCCTGCTCGAGCCAGCGGCGCAGGTGCCCGTCGCGTCGCGCCGCCAGCGCCTCGGCGTGTTCCTGGCCCGCCGCGGCGACGTCCCAGGCAACCGGCAGGCGCGGCCATGCCGGTCGCACGGCGCCGGCGCCGCGGCCTGCAGTCGGATCGTGATGCATGTGTCGCCCCCGCGGGCACCGGCGGCCGCCGGAGGCCGGGTCGCCGGCGATTGTGGCGCGGCGATGCCCGATCGAACGGTGGTCGTCGTGAGAGAGATCAATGGCCAGCACGAGGCGCGGCACAAACTTGAAAAGGCGGGCCGCGGCCCGTACCTTGGATGCACAGGTGCTGATCGTCTCGCGTGGCCATCGGTCACGCGAATGGCAGCGAACGTTGAAACGACATCAAGGAGAGCGCAACATGAGCAATCGAGTGCCGAGCCTGTGGAGCGGCGATCCGTTCGAGGACGTGTTCCGTGGCCTGATGAAACCGATGCGGTGGGATGTCGCCGCCGAGACCCCGGCGATCAAGCTCGACGTGAACGAAACCGACCAGGCCTACAGCGTCAAGGCCGACATCCCGGGCGTTCGCAAGGAGGACATCCACGTCACCGTCGAGGGGCGTCAGGTGTCGATCAGCGCCGAGGTCAGGAAGGAAAACGACGAGAAGAAGGACGGCCGCGTGATCCGCAGCGAGCGCAGCTATGGCTACGCCAGTCGTGCCTTCGTGCTGGACCACGAGGTCGAGGCCGACAAGGTCACGGCGAAGTACCAGGACGGCGTGCTGGCACTGGAGTTGCCCAAACGAACGGGTTCCCGGGCCGGGAAGATCCAGATCGCCTGATCGCAGCACCGGGTGCGGCCGGCGATGGCTGGCCGCTGCCGTGCCGGCTCGGCGGTGACCCGGGTGGACGCGCGACTGGCGGCGGCCGACGGGGGCCGCGCGCCGCGCGCAGCGTGGCCGAGGCAGGAGAGGGCATGAAAGACCTGAAGACGATCCTGGTGCACATCGATGCCTCGCCGCGCAGTGCGGCGAGGCTGCGGCTGGCGCGATCGCTGGCCCGGCGCCACGGAGCGCAGGCCACCGCGCTCTATGCCGTCACGCCGGCGGCGCTCGAACAGCCGTTCGCGGTGATGGAAGGGGCGGCCGTCGCGGTGCCGTTGCTGCAGCAGCTCGACGAGGACCGGCGTCGTGCCGCGAAGGCCCGCTTCGACCACGAGCAGAGCGGTCAGCTGTCGGTGGCCTGGGTCGAGGACTGCCGGCCGCCGGTGGCCCCCAACCTGTCGGGACGGGTGCTGGCGTCCGACCTCCTGGTGCTCGGGCAGCACGACGCGACGGACCCGCAGCAGGCGGGCGTCCCCAGCGACTTCGTGGCCACGGTTCTCGTGTCCAGCGGACGCCCGGCAGTGGTCGTGCCGCATGCCGGCGAGTTCGAAGGTGATTTCCGCCAGGTGCTGGTCGCCTGGAAACCCTCGCGCGAGGCATCGCGTGCATTACATGCGGCGCTGCCGCTGCTGCTGCAGGCCGAGCGCATCCACGTGGCCGCCGCGCCGGCCCAGCTGGCGCCCGAGGACCGCCTCGGGCTCGGCCATTGGTTTCGATCGCACGGCCTCTGGGACCGGCTGCAGCCTCACGCGGCACCGCCCGACGATCAGGCCGGAGAGTCGTTGCTGTCGTTGGCGTCCGACGTCGGCGCGGACCTGCTCGTGATGGGCTGCTACGGCCACGGGCGTGTGCGCGAGTTCGTCCTCGGCGGCGCGTCGCGCACCGTGCTGCAGCACATGACGCTGCCGGTGCTGATGACGCACTGAGCGCCGGCGCCGGCCCTCAGGCCAGGTAGGCCTTGCGCACGTACTGGTCCACCATCCGTTCGGTGTTGAAGAACGAGCCGTTCAGCGCGATGGCGTTCTTCATCACGTCGACGTACCGCTCCTGGTCCCGGTAGTAGAGCGGCAGGATCACCGTCTCGAGCTTGTTGTAGAGCGACTGCGCGTCGGCGTCTCGATCGTCGGCGTAGCCGTTCCCGTCGGTCGCGCCGTCGACGCCGATGGCCCAGCCGGTCACGCCCTCGATGCAGCCCTCGATCCACCAGCCGTCGAGCATCGACAGCTGCGGCACGCCGTTCATCGCGGCCTTCATGCCGCTCGTGCCAGAGGCCTCGAGCGGGGGCTGGGGCGTGTTGAGCCACAGGTCGACGCCGGCCACCATGCGGCGCGCCAGCGCCATGTCGTAGTCCTCGAGGTAGACGATGGAGACCTGCCCGCGCAGCGCCTCGATGTGCCCGAAGATCCTCCGGATGAGGTCCTTGCCCCCCTCGTCGCGCGGGTGCGCCTTGCCGGCGTAGACGACCTGGATCGGGCCCGCGGCGCGGTTGAGCGCGGCCAGGCGCTGCACGTCGCGGAACAGCAGGTCGCCCCGCTTGTAGGCGGTGGCCCGCCGCGCGAAGCCGATCGTGAACACGTGGCGGAAGAAGTTCGCCCTGGTGCGTTCGTTCACCAGGCTCACCAACGACTCCTTGGCCGCCTCGTGGGCGGCCCACAGCTCGTGGTTCGGGATGCCCAGCGCATAGCGCAGGCTCGCGTTGTCGGTGCGCCAGGCCGTGATGTGACGGTCGAACAGCGCCTGGATCGACGGCGCGGTCCAGAAGGCCGCATGGACCCCATTCGTGATCGAGTCGATCTTGTACTGCGCGAACATGTGCTGCGACACCTCGCCGTGCCGCTTGGCCACGCCGTTGACGAAGTGGCTGTTGTCGAGCGCCAGGTAGGTCATGTTCAGCACGTTGTCGAGGCAGAACTCGATCGCGCGCTCGTTGAACGCGTCGCCGTAGGTCGTGATGACCTCCCGCACGAGACGCAGCGGGAACTGGTCGTGCCCGGCGCGCACCGGCGTGTGCGTGGTGAACACGCACAGCGGCCGCACCGCCTGGGCGACCTCGCGCGTGACGGTGGCCAGTCCGCGCCGCCGCATCTCCTCGTGACCCAGCTCGAGCACCAGCAGCGCTGCGTGGCCCTCGTTCATGTGGAAGCGTCGCACCGCGGTGTGGCCGAGCGCGCGCAGCATGCGCACGCCGCCGATGCCGAGCACCGCCTCCTGCCGCAACCGGTAGCGCTCGTCGCCGCCGTACAGCTGGTCGGTGATGCGCCGGTCGGGCTCGGCGTTCTCGGGCAGGTCGGTGTCGAGCAGCAGCACCGCTACCGACCCGCCGTTCTGGCCGACCACCGGGTGTCGCCACGCCCGCACCGTGACCGTCCTGCCCTCTAGGTTCAGCTGCACGCGAACGGCTTCCTCGATGAGGAGCGCCTCGGGCTGCCAGGGCATCGGCGACTCGGTCTGCTGGCCCCGTGCGTCGAGGTGCTGGCGGCAGCAGCCCTGGCGGTGCACCAGCGAGACGGCCACCATCGGCAGGCCGCCATCGGCGGCCGAGCGCACCGTGTCCCCGGCCAGCACCCCGAGGCCGCCGCTGTAGGTGGGGATGTCGTCGGCGAGGGCGATCTCCATCGAGAAGTACGCGATCGTGGCGCTGTCGCTCATGGCCAGGGTCCGCGTGGCTCAGTACGGTCCGCCTTCGATCACCAGCAGGCGGTCGAAGGCGGTGGCCGCGTCCGAGGCCGCGTCGCTCACCCCGATGCGGCCGCGACCGAGGTCGATGAGTCGGGCCCGCGTCGACTTCAGTTCGCCTGCGCGGAAGGCGCCGAGCGTGCGTTGCGTCGCCAGGTCGGCGAGCAGCTCGCTCAGCCCGAATTCCCCCGCGAGCAGCGTGTCTCGGCATGCGAACGAGGCCGGGCGGCTCAGGGCGATGCAACTCGTGGCGTTGGGGGGGCTCGCCGCGAGGCGCAGCAAGGTGCCGGCGTCGTAGAACTCGCCGGCGGGCGTGAGCAGGGCGCCGCTGACCCAGCCCGGCTCCAGGGCACCGAGCCCGGCGCGGGTGCCGGCCGGGGCGGGCGAGGCGAGGTCGGGCGCATTGGCCGAGAGTTCGAGTGTGGCACCGCTGGTGGCGTCGACGAACCACCGGGTGAGCGTGTTGCGGCTCGTGTTGTCGTCGACAGCGAACAACCGGCCGTCGGCTCCGAACCCGATGCGGCAGGTGGTGCCGGACGTGCCGAACGCGCAGCCGGCGCGATCGGGAAGGCGCTGCCCGGCGCGATAGAGGCCGACGCCCTGCGCCTCGCCGAAGGGCCCCGCCAGCGACACCGCGAGGACGTCCGGCCGCTGCGGCGTGGTGGCCAGCGAGGTGGCGCGCCAGGGCGTGTTGACGTCCCCCGCCGCGTTCAGCGGGAACGGCGGCTGGACCGGACTCAACGAGGGCAGGCCCAGTTGCGCGATCTGCGCCGTGCCGGCGAGGGAGACGAAGACCGACTGGCCGTCGCCCGCCAGGGTCACCAGCTCAGGCTCGGCGCCGGTCCCGAACGGCGGCGAGGCGGTCGTGACGGCCCGCGTCGCGAGATCGATCGTCACGACCCGGTTGGCGAGCGACGGCGGTCCGTCGGCCGGGATCGTGGCGTAGGCCACGCCCCGCGCCGGGTCGTAGGTCACCCCGCGGTGCACGAGCGACACCTCGGCCGGCGCCTTGAACCAGGCCGTGAGTTGCTGCGTCTCGCTCTCCCCCAGGATCGGGATGCCGTCGAGAACCGCCGTGGCGGTGATGGACTCCCAGGCCGGGCCGATGCCCGGCACGAAGGTCGTGAGCCCCACCGCCGTCACGCTGAGGGTCGACCCGGTCGACACCCTCACGGTCACCGTCACGGTGTCCTGGATCGACAGGCCCCGTGCTGCCGCGCCGTCGGCCAGCGCGAGCGTGGTTGTCACGACGCCGCCTTCGCGACGCACGACGCTGAAGTCGAGCGACTCGGGACGGCCGTCGCCATCCTGATCGGACAACGCCAGGCCCCGGCCCGAACGGACGGTCCGTTCGCGCCCCGGCACGGGCGGAAAGTCGACGACTGGCAACTCGCCGATCAGGGTCGCGATCTCGTCGTCCAGGCCGGCAGCCAGGCCAGCGTTCGCGGTGAACACGCCATCCGGAAGACGCACATAGCTCTCCGTGCTGCCATCGGTCACGATCTCGAACCGGTTCGGATCCACCGTGCCGCGCACGTCGCTGGTAAAGCGCTGCGAGGCCGGTGCCTGGTTGCTCGAATAGACCCACCGGTTGCCTGCCACCAACGGCACCAGGTCGAGCAGGTCGCCCGGTCCCGCCAGCGCCGTGGCCGGATCGAGCGCCATCGCGAGGGCGTCGCCGAAGCGGGTCGAGGCGGCGAGCCGCCCGCGCAGGGCTTCGATCGCCCCCTCGGTGGGGCTGCCGGCCGCCGCGTCGAGCAGTCCGAGCGCGTAGGCGGACGCCTGGATCCCGAAGGCCTCGGTGGCGGTGAGCCCGGCCAGGCTGGCGCCGGGTGAGGCCGCGATCGCCTGCAGCAGCCACCGCACGCAGGCCTCGGTGCCGGCCCCGACGTCGACCGACGTGGCGGCCGCGAGGGCGCGCAAAGGGGGGCCGGACGCGGGCACCGCGCGGACGGCGAGGTCGGCGCCGGGCTGGACTCCGAGATCGGTCAGGTTGAACTCGAAGCGACCGAAGGTGACGGCCGTGGCGGCGAGTGGGGTGCCGGTGGGCGTGCCGCTCGCGTCCAGTCGCAGCAGCTCCACCGGCGTACCGGCCGCCGCGGGCACCGTACCCCTGAGGATGAGGTCGGGAGGCGGAGGGCTGCTGCCACCACCGCCGCAGGCGGCGACGGTGAGCGCGGCGAGCACGGCCACGGCATGGCGGGACCAGGTGGGGATCATCAGAGGCATGAGAAGTCCAGGAAGAACGACGTCACGACGGACGGATCGCGGCGCCCGCGGCCGTTCACGGCGCGGTCCATCCCGCCGTGCCGAAGCGGGGCAAGCGCAGGGCCGGCAGCGGTGGCGGCGCCAGCGGTGGTCGCTCGGCGGCTTCGCGCTCACGTCCAACGCGCACGGCCGTCGCCAGCGTCGTGAACTGGGCGGCCAGCGCCGACAGCAGGTCATCGAACGAAGCCATGCCGCACAGGTGCCCCTGCGCGTCGGTGACGAGCAGGCGACGCACGCCGTGGGCCTGCATGCGCTCGAGCGCCTCGCCGAGCCCGGCCGTTTCGGCCACCACGACGACCGGGCCGCGCATCAGCTGGCCGACGCGCAGCCCAGCAGCGTCGGCCCCGCGCGCCAGACCCTCGACAACGAGGTCGCGGTCGGTCACCACGCCCACCACACCGTGGCCATGCTCGGCCCTGGCGGTGACGACAAGGGCGCCGACATGGTGGTCCCGCATGAGGCGGGCTGCGGCGGCAAGAGGGGCATCGTGGTCGACGGTCACGACCTGGCGGGAGCAGACCTGGGCAACGGTCATGGGAATCTCGCTGGGGCTGGGGCGCTTCGATGCCGCCGAGTCTGTGGTGCCCGCGGGCGGCACCGCTTGAGGGGAGTCAACCGGCGGGAGCCGGCCACGCGGCCGTCCGATCGACATCCGCTTCGCGTGCGCCCCCGAGGCATCGCCACCCTCGCGGCGCTGCCGCGCATCGCGGTTGGGGGCTCGGCCCGCGATGACCGCGGCGCGCGATCCGGGACCTTGTCCGGCGTCAAGCGACGTGACGCCTGGCGGCGAAGAATCACGGCCATGACGGCGATCCCTGCCCCGGCGCTTCCGGGCCGTCCCCATCCCCTCGGGTCGCGGCTGCACGCTGGCGGGGTGAGCTTCAGCGTCTACTCGGGCGCCGCCGAGCGGATCGAGCTTCTGCTCTACGACCACGTCGACGACGTCCGGCCCTCGAGGGTCATCGGCCTGGACCCGCACCGCCACCGCACGTGGCGCTACTGGCATGCCTTCGTGCCGGGTCTGCGGGTTGGCCAGCTCTACGCCTACCGGGCGCACGGCCCGTGGGACCCCGCGCGCGGCCATCGTTTCGACGCCGACAAGGTGCTGCTCGACCCCTATGGCCGGGCGGTGGCCATGCCGAGCGGCTGGCAGCGCGAGGCGGCGTGCCGACCTGGCCGCAACGACGCGCAGGCCTGCAAGAGCGTGGTCGCCGACGACAACGCCTATGCCTGGAACGGCGACACGCCGCTGCGCCGCCCGTTCACCCAGACGGTGATCTACGAGGCCCACGTTCGCGGCCTGACGCGGCATCCGAGTTCGGGCGTGGACGAAATGCGCCGCGGCACCTATGCCGGGCTGGTCGAGAAGATCCCCTACCTGGTCGACCTCGGCGTCACCGCCGTCGAGCTGATGCCGGTGTTCCAGCACGACACGCAGGACGCGCCACCGGGCCTGGTGAACTACTGGGGCTACTCGCCGCTGTCGTTCTTCGCGCCGCACGCCGGCTACGCAACCACACCCGATCGGCCGCTCGCGGTGCTCGACGAGTTCCGGGACATGGTCCGCGCCTGTCACCGCGCCGGGCTCGAGGTGATCCTCGATGTGGTCTTCAACCACACGCACGAAGGCGGGGAGGGCGGGCCGACCTGTTCGTGGCGGGGGCTGGACAACGACACCTACTACCTGCTCGACGAGGGTGGCCACTACGCCAACTACTCGGGCTGCGGCAACACGCTCAACGGCAACCACTCGGTCGTGCGGCGCATGATCCTCGACAGCCTGCGCTACTGGGTGCGCGTGATGCACGTCGACGGCTTCCGCTTCGACCTCGCCTCGATCTTCTCGCGTGACGAGCGCGGCGTGCCGATGGCCGATCCGCCCTTGCTGTGGGACATCGAGTCGGACCCGGTGCTGGCCGGCACCAAGCTGATCGCCGAGGCCTGGGACGCGGCCGGGCTCTACCAGGTGGGCTCGTTCATCGGCGAGCGCTGGAAAGAGTGGAACGGGCGCTTCCGCGACGACGTGCGTGCCTTCGTGCGGGGCGATGCCGGCCGCGTGCGCGCCCTCGCGGATCGCATCCTCGGCAGCCCCGACCTCTATGGCGCGCGGCCGCGCGAGCCGGCGCAGAGCATCAATTTCGTCACGAGCCACGACGGCTTCACCCTCGAGGACCTGGTGTCGTACAACGCCAAGCGCAACGAGGCCAATCTCGAGGGAAACCGCGACGGCAGCGACGACAACCTGAGCTGGAACTGCGGGGGGCCCGAGCACGAGGGGCCGACCGGCGATGCGGCGGTGCTCGCGCTGCGCACGCGCCAGGTAAAGAACCTGCTGGCGATCAACGTGCTGTCGCTGGGCACCCCGATGCTGCTGATGGGCGACGAGATGCGGCGCACCCAGGGCGGCAACAACAACGCCTGGTGCCAGGACAACGAGACCAGCTGGCTCGACTGGACCCTGCTCGAGCGCCACGCCGAGATCCACCGCTTCGTGCGCGGGTTGATCCGCATCCGCAACCTGCGCGAGTCGGTGCGCCGGGATCACCGACTGACGCTGGCCGAGCTGATGGCGCGGGTCAAGGTGCAGCTGCACGGCGTGCGCGTCGGCCAGCCGGACACATCGGCCGAGTCGCGCAGCCTGGCGGTCACCGCCTGGAGCCTGTCGGGCGACCTGCTCATGCACTTCGCGATGAATGCCTACTGGGAGCCGCTGGACTTCGAGCTGCCGGCCTTGCCGGGCCGTGCGACGACCCCGTGGCGGCGCGTCCTCGACTCGTCGAGACCATCGCCACACGACCTGGTCGACCTGGCCGAGGCCGACGCGGTCAGCGGCCCGACACTGCGCGTCGAGCCCCGCTCGGTGGTGGTGCTGTTCGCCCAGGTGGCTTTGCCGGTGCTGGTCGACGTGGCCGAGGCGGCTCCCGCCGCGTGAGTGCTCCCCGAGCGGGGCCCGGCGGCGTCCCGCGCGCCTTCAAGGGCCGGGCTCGGGCGCGTCGAGCAGGGCCCGGTGCGCCGGGTTGCGCCGGCGGAACGACTCGCGGAACTCGGGCGCCACGTGGTCGCGTTCCAGCGTCGCCAGGCACGCACGTCCACGGGCCAGCGCATCGCGCGCCGCCGATGTCTGCCCGGCGGCGCGGTAGGCCTCGAACAGGCAGAGCCAGGCCTCGGGCTCGCCCAGGTCGGCGGGCGTGACGCGGTCGTCGGGGCCCGCTTCGGAGGCGAGCACGGCGAGCGCCGCATCGGCCTGCGTGGTGGCCAGGTGGCGCATGCCGAGCGCCGCGGCCAGGCGCGCCCCGCGGCATGCGGCGGCAAGCGCCACGCCGTCGCGGCCGTCGCGCCGGGCATCGGCCCCGATCGCCTGGATCTCGTCGAGCGCCTCGAGGGTGCCGGCGGCCTCGGCGGCCTGCAGCGCGGCGATGTCGCGTGCGACCTGCACGCCCCCGTCGTCCGCCAGCGCCCGCGCCCGGGCAAGCAGGTCGCCCACCGGTTCGCCCAGGGCGTGCCGGCAGCGGGCCAGCGCTTGCCAGCGGCGGGCGAGCAGCCAGCCCGGCAGGCCCGACAGGGCCGATTCATCCGGAATCGACTGCTGCGATCGCGCCAGTTGACCCAGGTGCCACCAGAGGGAAGCCCGGGTCAGCTCGACCACCGGCACGTAGCCGGGTGCGGCCTCGGCGAGCAGGGCCTGCGCGGCGTCGACTGCCCGCAAGGCCTGGTCGTACGCGCCCAGGTCGCGCAGGGCCGAGCAGCGCACCATCAGCGTCGTCGACAGGGTGCCGGCGGCCTCGTCGTGTGCCTGGGCGAGCGACCGGGCCCGGTCGAGTGCGGCCAGCGCCGCCCGGGTGCGGCCTGCGTCCATCAGCGAGCAGGCCAGGTTCGCCAGCGCGGCGATGGCCTGCGACCGATCGCCCAACGCCAGCACCAGCTCGACGGCCCGCTCGTGCATCGGCCGCGCGTCGCGCGGGCGGCCGAGGTTGTCGAGCAGCACGCCGCGTTCGCTGAACCACGCGGGCTCGGGGGATTCGATCGATCCCAGCAGGCCGAGCAGCTCGTCGCTCGGCAGCAGCGCCTCCAACAGCCGTCCCTGCATGCCGAGCGACATCGACAGGGCCGACAGCGCCTCGGCCAGGCACCGGGCCGAGCCCGCCGCTCGCGCCGCGCCGACGGCGAGACGGGCCTGGTCTTCGGCCTCGACGAAGCACCCCGCGTTGAGTTGCGCGGTGCTGCGCGCCCGGGCGAGCTCAGACTGCCGCTCGGGTGTGCGCGCCAGCCGCTCGCGGGCCGCCTCGAGCACTGGCGAGGGCGCCGGGTCGACCGCGATTTGCGCGCGGTCGGCGGCACGCAGGGTTTGCCAGGCCGCGTCCAGCTCGCCGGCCGCCTCCTCGATGCGCGCCGCGGTCATCAGGAAGCCCAGCTCCTCGCGGCGCCGCAGCCCGGCGCGCGCCTGCTCGGCGGCGCGGTGCAGCGCGGGCAGGGCCTCGCGCTCGCGCCCGGCGGCCAGCCAGTGGGCGGCGATGCGCGCGGGCACGCCGTCGTGCGTCTCGAGGAACGCCGCCACCGCACCGTGCAGATGCCGCGAGATCGGCGCCGGGATGGAGCGCAGCACGGCGTCGAGCACCAGGTCGTGCGCGAAGGCCGAGTCGCGCAGGACCTGCGCCTGCTCCAGATCGGCCCAGGCGTCGGTCAGGTCGATGGCGCGCGCCTGCATCACCTGTTCGGCCAGCCCGATGCCGAAGTCCACCCCCGCGATCGCCGCCACGCGGGCCAGGGCCAGGGCACGCTCCGGGAGCTGTCGCAGGCGCCGTTCGATCAGGGTGCCCACCGACACCGGCGATGGCAGCGTCGCCCCCGACGGCCGGCCCCGGGCCAGCGCCTGCTTGAGCGTCTCGAGGGCGTACAGCGGGTTGCCCCCGGTGTGGCGGTGCAGGGCCGGGGCCAGCTCGCCGCCGTCGAGTTCGGGCAGCCCGAGCGAGTCGACCAGCTCGGCCAGTTCCGCCTCCGACAGCGGGTCGAGACGGATCACCTCGAGCGCGTGTGACTCTTCCAGCGCCGCGCGCAGGGCCGAAGCCGCGGCCGGCCCTTCGCCCGGCCGCTGCGCGAAGGTCCAGTGCAGCGTCGGCAGGGCGGCACTGCCGACCAACGCCTGCAGCATCTCGACGCTCGCCTCATCGGCGAAGTGCAGGTCGTCGACGATCACGGCCTGCAGCGCGCGACCACCCATCTGGGCGTGGGCCAGCAGGTCCTCGATGGCCGACTGCAACAGCAGGCGCTGGCCGTCGGCGGGAAAGGGCAGCGCCGGCGCCAACTCGGGCAACAGGCGGGCGAGCTCGGTGCGACGCGGTGGCGCCAGCGTCACCGGCGCCTGGTCGAGCGCCCGGCGCAGCAACCGCGCCAGCGTGGCGTAGGGCACGCCGGCGTCGCCCGGCCGCCCCTGCACCTGCAGGGCGGCTGACGCCAGCGCCCGGCCCTCGAGCAGCCGCGTCTTGCCGAGGCCGGGCTCCCCCAGCACGAGCGCCGTGCGCCCGCTGCGGGCGGCCTCGGCCAGAGCAGCCCGTTCGCGCTCACGCCCGATCAGGCGGGGTGGCCGCAGCACCGTCACCGGGATCGGGGCGACGGCCGCCGTGGGCTCCGGCAGCGCCGCCGCGGCGCCGCTGCTGGCCGTTCGAAGCGCCTGGGCGAGTTGCTCGGTTTCGCGGCTCGGCCGAGCGGCGAACTGACGGTCGAGCATCCCGACCAGGCGTTCGTAGACGCGCTGGGCCTGGGCCACATCGCCGCGCAGGTAGTGCAGGCGCATCAACGCGCGGTGGTGCAGTTCGCTGGCGGGATCGGCCTCGACCAGGCGCTCGGCCCAGCCGACCGCCGCGGCCAGATCGCCCTGGGCCTCGGCTGCGGCCAGGGACTCGGCCAGGCCCTCGGTGCGCGTCGCCCGCTGGGCGCGGCGCACGCCTTCCAGCCAATCCTGCAGGTCGGGGCAGTCGTCGTAGGCGAGGCCGCCCAGCAAGTCGCCCGCGGGTGGATCGCCCGGCCCCAGGCCGGCCACCTCGACCTGCGGCGCGACCTGCAGCGTGTCCTCGCCGACCAGAAGATCCGCCTCCAGCATCTTGCGGAACCGCAGCAGCTGCTGCCGCAGGGCGCGGCGGGCGTCGTCGGAGTCGGGCCACAGCATCTGGGCGGCCCGGGCCCGGCTGATTCCCGGCTGCAGCACGGCCAGGGCGCAGAGGGCCGCGGCGCGGCGCTCGAGCGCCCGCGGCACGCCGTCGGCGCCGATGACCACCGGATCGCCATGCAGGCGCAGGCGCAGCGTCGGCGCCCGCCCCGGGCCGGGGATCGTCGGCGGATCGTCGTGCGCGGGCAGCGGCATCGGAAGCGGATTGTGGGTGGACGGGTCGGCGAGCATGGCGGCGGAACTCCGGGGCACCCGCAACGGGAGCCCACGAGACGCTAGGGGCAGGGGCGTTACGCGAGCGTCACGCGCGGGAGCGGCCATGGCCGGCGTCGCCCGGTGGGGGGCGCTGGTAATCTCCGCGGCGATCCATGCAGGAGAGGGCGATGAACGGGCACGCGATGACCTTCGACGACTTCAGGGCGCGGTGGCTGGCCGCCGGCTTCGACGAGGTCCTCGAGCGTCGCTGGGCACCGGGCACGGTGCTCGACACGCACACCCATCCCTTTGCCGTCGAGGCGGTCGTCGTCGCCGGCCAGTTGTGGCTGACGATCGACGGCGAGGTTCGCCACCTCGCGCTACGGCGACGAGGGCGCGACCTACTGGGTGGCTCGCCGGCAGGCGGCCTGAGCCCGGGTGGTCCCGCCGTGGCGGGACCGTGTCGCCCCGATGCCCTCACCCAACGCCGACCCGCGCGACGAGCCCCCCATGCGCCTGGCGCTCGACCAGGCGCACAACGCCTGGATCGTCGGCGAGGTGCCGGTCGGCGCCGTCGTGGTGCGTCGCGCGCCCGACACCGGCGCGGTGCAGGTGATCGCCACCGGCTACAACCGGCCGATCACCGATCACGACCCGACCGCGCATGCCGAGATCGTCGCGCTGCGTCATGCGGCGCAGCTGCTGGGCAACTACCGCCTGCCTGAGTGCGAGCTGTACGTGACGCTCGAGCCTTGCCCGATGTGCGCGATGGCCTTGATGCACGCGCGCTTCAAGCGCGTGGTGTTCGGCGCGTTCGACCCCAAGACGGGCGCGGCGGGCTCGGTGGTGGACCTGTTCGCCGAGCGCGCGCTCAACCATCACACCGCGGTGGTGGGCGGCGTGCTCGAAGGCGAGTGCGGCGGATTGCTGCGTCGCTTCTTTGCCGAGCGCCGGGAGCAGGTGCGGCAGCGGCGGGCCGAGCGTGCGTCGCGGTCGATTCCGGCCGGGGACGTCGTCGCCGACGCCGAGCAGCCACCCGGCTCCGGGGCCTGGTCCGGGCACGCGGCCGCCGAGACGGTGGCGAACGGCCCGGCCACGGGCGACCTCGACAAGCCGATTCCGTCCGGCGAGGCCGTGCACCTCGACCTCGACGACCTGCCGCGGAACGCGCCGTGACCGGCCTGCGGCTCTACAGCCCGTCCGGTGTCGTGGCGCGCCCGGCCGACCTGCGGCGCGCCGCCAAGCGCCTCGGGGCGCTCGGCTTCGACGTGGCGATCGACGAGGCCGCCCTCGCGCGCCACCAACGCTTCGCCGGCGATGACACGGCGCGCCTCGCGGCGTTGCACCGCGTGGCCGACGCTGCGCCGTCGATCGCGATGGCCGCGCGCGGTGGCTACGGCCTGACGCGCCTGCTCGACGCGATCGACTGGCCGCGGGTCGCGCGCAGCATCGAACGGGGCACCCGCTGGGTCGGGCACAGCGACTTCACCGTGCTGCAGCTCGGCCTGCTGGCCCACGCCCCGGGCGTCGCGCAGGCGCGGACCTGGGCGGGTCCGATGGCCTGTTTCGACTTCGGCCGCGCCGGCGAGGAACACGGCGAGACCGGGGGCGGCGCGGTCGACGAGGTCATGCGCGACACCTTTGTCGAGGCGATGTCGGGCCAGCTGGAGGCGATCGGCTTTCGCACCGAGCCGGGCTTCGACGGGCTGGAGCGCCGCGGCGTGCTGTGGGGCGGCAACCTGGCGATGGTGACCAGCCTGCTGGGCACCCGCCACTGGCCCGGGCGGCGGGTCACGCGCGGCGGCGTGCTGTTCCTGGAGGACGTCAACGAGCACCCGTACCGCGTCGAGCGCAGCCTGCTGCAACTGGCCCAGGCCGGCGTGCTCGACGACCAGTCGGCGGTGCTGCTCGGGCACTTCACCGAGTGGAAGCGCTCGCCGCTGGACCGCGGCTACACGCTGAGGCGCGCGGTCGAGCGGGTGCGCGCGGCCACCCGCACGCCCGTGCTGACCGGCCTGCCCTTCGGCCACGTGCCGACCAAGGTCTGCCTGCCGGTCGGCCGGCGCGTGCTTGTCTCGGTCGAGGGTCGGGACACGTTCGTCGCATGGGGCTAGCGGACTTCGGCCACGAGGCATCCCCGTCGAGGCATCGGGGCGGGGAGCGGCGCGGCCGGTCGTGGGGTCGGCCAGGGGGCTGGGCATGGGGCCGGCGCCTGCGTGCGGCCCTCGGCCTGGCCACGACCATGGCCGCGGCGGTGCTGTCGACGGCCTGCAACAACAACCCGCACCCCGACGGCCTGGCAGCGACCAACACGCTGTTCTCGGGCGTGCTCGAGAGCTCGCCGCGCCACCTCGACCCGGTGGCCTCCTACTGGTCGAACGACACCCCCTTCACCTACCAGATCTACGAGCCGCCCTACGGCTACCACTACCTCAAGCGGCCGTTCACCCTGGTGCCGAAGACCGCGGTCGACGTCGCGGTGCCGACCTACCTGGGCCGCGACGGCCGCGTGCTGCCGCCGGACGCCGACGGCGAGCTGGTGGCCGAGAGCGTCTACGACATCCGCATCAAGCCGGGCATCCTCTACCAGCCGCACCCGGCCTTCGCGAAGGACGCGCAGGGTCGCCACCGCTACCACGCGATGAAGCCCGGCGAGCTCGGCGCGCGCCGCTCGCCGCTGGACTTCGAGCACCAGGGCACCCGCGAGCTGGTGGCCGAGGACTACGTCTACACGCTCAAGCGTCACGCGACCACGCGCATCACCACGCCGATCGCGGGCATCTTCGCGGAGCACGTGATCGGCCTGAAGGACTACATGGCCCTGATCAACGCCGAGGACGCCAAGCTGCGCGCGGGCCTCGACCCGGCCAGCCTCGACCGCCCCTTCCTCGACTTCCGCCGCTGGCCGCTGGCGGGAGCCTCGGCCCCCGAGACACACGTCCTGCGCATCCGCCTGCTGGGCAAGTACCCGCAGTGGAACTACTGGATGTCGATGACCTTTCTCGCGCCGATCCCCTGGGAGGCGGACGCGTTCTACGGGCAGCCGGGCATGGCCGCGGCCGGCCTGTCGCTGGACACCTGGCCGGTGGGCACCGGCCCCTACATGCTGGTCGAGTCGATCCAGGACCGTCGGCACGTGCTCGAGCGCAACCCGAACTACCGCGGCGAGCCCTACCCCTGCGAGGGCATGCCCGGCGACCGCGAGGCCGGGCTGCTCGACGACTGCGGCAAGCCCACGCCCTTCATCGACCGCATGGTGTTCACCATCGACAAGGAGGCCGTGCCGCTCAAGGCCAAGTTCCGCCAGGGCTACTACGACATCGAGGTCTTCGAGCGCGTCGACACCGGCCTGGAGTACCTGGTCGAGATGCAGGACAGCGAGGACATCCGCGCCGAGTACGAGGCCAAGGGCTTCCGCCTGCCCAAGGAGCCGGACATCTCGAGCTGGATCGTCGGCTTCAACATGCTCGACCCCGTCATCGGCCAGGGCGACACGCCCGCGCAAGCCGAGCGCAATCGCAAGCTGCGCCAGGCGATCTCGATCGCCATCGACTGGGAGGAGTTCAGCGCGATCTT